>DATEDD010000292.1:0-5776 GCA_035286565.1 Anaerolineales bacterium | reverse complement strand
ACCTTTCCCGAATGGCTGGTTGCTGGTTGTCTGTTGACCTCTCAAATCATATTACTTGGGTTTGCCTGGCTCAACCGTCGCATTCCGGGCATGTCCATTCTGATTTGCGGGGTGGCGCTTAATTTGGTAGTAATGGCGGCTAACGATGGCTTCATGCCGATCAGCCCACAGACGGCAAGCCGCCTGGTTTCCGAAGATCGATTGCTGGATATTCAACCCGGAAGTCGGTTTGGCGTAAAAGACATTCTTCTACACCCACAGGACACCCGCTTCGAGTGGCTGGCGGATCGTTTCCTCCCCCCGGACTGGTCCTCGTATCAAGTGGCATTCAGCCTCGGCGACGTCTTGATCGCCTTTGGCGCGTTCTGGCTGCTTGCCAAACCAGAATCATCCATTCAACTTAAGAAAAGAGGTATACCCCTATGATCGCTCCAATGACATACCAAAACATTTTACCGATGAATCTCACTTCACGATCGAACATTTCCTCCGGAGTCAGTAAGATATTTTCCGCGGCAGTTGTCAACGGACAATTTCGCTCCACGCTGCTTCAGGATCCTCAAACAGCCATCCAAAGCGGCTATTTAGGGGAAACATTCTCTCTCAGCAAAGAGGAAAAGGATCTGATCATTTCCATTCGCGCCAATTCTCTGGCTGACCTGGCAAAGCAGGTTAATCGCTCATTAAGTAATAATTATTAATCCGCGAAGGGTCAGTAGAGCAAACCCTCAGTTGTTTACACCCTGGACAACTCAACGCAAGCCGCACGATAACAGTGCGGCTTGAAATACATTATTTCCGAAAAAAAATGATCACAGATCTTTTTTTACAAAACCTGCCCGATTCCGCTCAAAGACTGGATGCAATATTTCATGCTTTTAATGATCTATTGTTTATTCTGGATTCCGATGGAACCATTCTGGATTACAAAGCCGGTGATCCGTCACACTTGTACACTGCCCCGGAAAATTTCTTGGGGCGAAAAATGCAGAATATCCTGCCCCCAGAAGCAGGCAGAAAGATCGAAGATATTTTAAGCAGGCTTCGTGATGGAAGCAAGCCCAATATTTTAGAGTACTTTCTTCCCACTCCATTTGGTAAGTGCTGGTATGAATCGCGCCTGGTTTCCCTTTCCAATGGACAAAGTATCATGCTTGTGCGTGATATTACGAAATACAAAATGTCGGAAATAAAAATAAAACGGCAGTTTGACCAATTGGCCGCCCTGCGATCCATTGACTTGGCCATTACCTCCGATTTGGATCTAACCCCGACATTGTCAGTAATCCTCGACCAGGTTCGCGCGCAGTTGAGCATTGATGCCGCCTGCATTTTATTGTTTGACCCGCGCACGCAATTGCTTGAGTTTGCCGCAGGGGCGGGCTTTAAAACCTCGGCCTTGCAGCATACCCGTCTGCACATTGGGGAGGCGTATGCAGGGATGGCAGTTTTGGAAATGAAAGCAGTTCACATCCCTAATTTGAAATCCCACCAGACAGCCTTCCTGCGATCTCCATTTTTGGCTCAGGAAAATTTTATCGCTTATTATGCCGTGCCCTTGATCGCAAAAGGTCAGATAGTAGGTGTGCTTGAAATATTTCATCGCGCGTTGCTCAATGCCGATGAGGAATGGCTGACTTACATGGAGATGCTTGCCGGTCAGGCCGCCATCGCGATTGATAATGCCATGCTGTTTAAGAATTTACAGTTGTCCAATCAAGAGTTGACTTTGGCTTATGATAAGACGATCGAGGGCTGGTCGCGCGCGCTAGACCTGCGTGATAAAGAGACGGAAGGCCATTCCCGCCGTGTCACTGCGATGACCTACAAACTGGCAAGCAAAATGGGCATCAAACAGCCCGAGCTTACCCATATGTGCCGCGGCGCAATGTTGCACGATATCGGAAAAGTAGCAATTCCAGATAACATCCTGCTCAAGGCCGGACCGTTGGACGATGAAGAATGGATCACTATGCGCCGCCACCCCATGATTGCGGTGGAACTCCTTACTTCCATTAATCATCTTGCGCCTGCATTGGACATACCCCGCTCGCATCACGAAAAATGGAATGGGACGGGCTACCCGGATCACCTCGCCGGTGAAGACATCCCTCTGGCCGCCCGCCTCTTCGCTGTTGTGGATGTGTATGATGCCCTTACCTCAGACCGCCCTTATCGACCCGCCTGGTCACCGACGGAAGCGCTTGATTACATCCTCGAACAATCCGGCGCGCATTTTGACCCATCCATCGTACCTGTATTTATCAGTATGGTTTCAGAATAATCGTTTCGCTTTCCGGCGTATCTTTGGTCGCGAGGGGAAACAGATACGGATTGGGGCAGGGGCTTAGGATGCACGCTGAGAAAGACTCGGCGTGCATTTTTTACCTCTTCTCGCACAAATAACACAATCGTAAAATTTTCAACTCCTCATAACCTACAGTTGCATTTAATTCGCAGTTAAATCAATTGGGGGAGAAGTTATTGCTGGTGGAGTAAAAAAGCAACCCAAACATTAACGAAATTCCAATTTCCCATCCGACCTCCCATGCTATAATCCCTTTCTTGAAAGGGATATTATGCTTAAGAACTTCGTAAAACTATTCAGTGGCGACCCCAATAAAAGGACAATAGAACAATATGGCGCTCTCGTGGTGCAGGTCAATGCGCTCGAGGCGGAATTTGAGGCTTTGAGCGATGAGGCTTTGCGCGCCAAGACGGATGAGTTTAAGGCGCGTTTCCCTCACCCCAGCCCCTCTACCACTGGGAGAGGGATTCAGGGTGAGGGAGGGGAAGAAGAACTCAAAAAGTTTGAACAGGACATCCTGGATGAAATCATGCCCGAGGCTTTCGCGCTCGTGCGTGAGGCTTCTAAGCGTACGCTCGGGTTGCGTCACTATGACGTGCAGATCATCGGCGGCGCGGCATTGCATCACAGCCAAATTGCGGAAATGCGCACAGGCGAAGGCAAGACTCTCGTTTCGACCCTGTCCCTTTATCTAAACGCGCTGACCGGACACGGCGTGCATCTGATTACGGTCAATGATTATCTGGCGCGGCGTGATGCGCGTTGGATGGCTCCCATTTTCCATGCGCTTGGTATTTCGGTGGGCGTTTTGCAAATGGCCGCGGCTACTGAGAACGGCAAGAAAGCCTTCATTGTGGATTTCGAACGCGAGTCGCCGCATGAGGACCAACGTCACCTGCGTTTGGTGGATCGTGTCGAAGCCTATCGTGCGGATGTCACCTACGGCACGAACTCTGAGTTCGGTTTTGATTATCTGCGCGATAACATGGCCATGCGGCTTGATGCGCGCGTGCAACGCGGTCATTATTATGCCATTGTGGATGAAGTGGATAACGTGCTGATCGATGAAGCGCGCACGCCGCTTATCATTTCTGGTCCCTCTTCGGGTGACCTTGAATATTATGCCATTATGGGGAACATCGTCAAACAGTTGAAGCCCGAAGATTATGAGGTCAGTGAAAAGGATCGCAACGTCTCTTTGACAGAAGTCGGCATCAGCCATGTGGAAGTTCTTTTGGGACAACCGCTGCTTGATCCCGACCGACCCGAAGACCTCACACCGGAGCAGGCGCGTCTGACGGGCTTCCTCGAACAGTCCCTGCGCGCGCAATATCTTTTTCATCGCAATAAGGATTATCTCGTGCAGGGCGGCAAGGTTGTCATCGTGGATGAGTTTACGGGACGGCTCATGCCGGGGCGAAGATGGAGCGATGGTTTGCATCAGGCGGTGGAAGCCAAAGAGGGCGTGAAGGTTGAGCCTGAGAATGTGACCTATGCCACGATCACATTACAAAATTATTTCCGCATGTATCAAAAACTGGCAGGCATGACCGGCACCGCGCTGACCGAAGCGGAAGAGTTCAATAAAATTTATAAACTCGAAGTTGCGCCCGTCCCGCCGAATTTGGAATATCAATCCTATGGCAAGAGCGCCGCGCTGACGGAGATCAAAACAAAAGATGAAGATGGTTACACCTATTCATACTTTGCGCGCCGCGATGAATCCTCTCCCACTGGGAGAGGGCAGGGTGAGGGATTAACTCCGCTCTTTTACAGGCGAAAAGATTATCCCGATGTGATCTATCGCACGGTTGAATCCAAACTGCGCGCCATTGTGACGGAGATCATCCGTTTTCACGCGCTCGGACGCCCGATGCTGGTGGGTACCACTTCAGTTGAATCATCTGACAGACTCTCGAATCGACTCAAGGCTGAGCCTGTTCGCCGCTTAATGCAGTTGACTCTTGTCCGTGACGCTTATCTGCGCGCCAACAATTTGGAGGAAGATGGCCGCCTCATCACGGATCTGGTGCCTTTTAATGAGCCCATTGAAAAGATCAACGCCGACGCATTGCGGAAATTCATCCAGCCGCATGGGGTGACAAATATCAGTTTGGATGATAACGAAAATATAAAAACCCTGCTCAAACTCTTGCGCTTACCTGATGAAGCGAAAGATCGACTGAAGTCGTTACTACAGGGTGGAGTCTCTCACCAGGTATTGAACGCGCGCAAACACACCGAAGAATCGCAGATCATCGCGGGCGCGGGCGCCTTCGGCGCCGTGACGATTGCCACGAACATGGCAGGCCGTGGTGTGGACATCAAACTTGGCGGCGAGATCGCTGAAGAAGTCATCTCGGCGGTGCATCGTGTTTTGCGGAAAGCGGGCTACAAAGATCCATTCGACATGACTCTCGAAGAACGCCGTCAGGCTTTGCTCAAGGTTGATTCCTCTCAATTTGGCATTTACAACGCGGAAGTCCAACTCTTCCTGCAATATTTCGATGATATGGAAAGTGTGAAGGAACTGGGCGGATTACATGTCATCGGCTCGGAGCGGCACGAAGCGCGCCGTATTGATAACCAGCTGCGCGGACGTGCCGCCCGTCAGGGTGACCCAGGCTCATCACGTTTTTATCTCTCGCTGCAGGATGATCTCATGCGTTTGTTCGGCGGCGAGCAAGTCAGCGGGATGATGGAACGCCTCAAGGTGGATGACTCGCTTCCCTTGGAAGTGCGCCTTGTCAGCAATATTATTGAAAGTTCGCAGACCCGCGTGGAAGGCGCGAACTTCGATGTCCGCAAGCATTTGCTCGAGTATGACGATGTGCTCAACAAACAACGTTTGCAGATTTACAGCCAACGTGACCGCATCTTCGTCAAGGAAGATTTGAGCGACGACATAGCGGACATGTTACAAAATGAGGTCAACAAGCGTGTGGAACTTGGCTTCACCGATGAAGAAGGCCCATGGAAGCTGATCGCGTGGCTGGAACAAGTCCAGCCGCCGTTTGAAGCAATAGATGGATTATTTCCATCGTATGGATTTAAGTTAATTCTTGATGCATTAACTCTGGAGTCCGACAGCTTGCTGTCGAAAACGCCTGTTGCTCAAGCCGCCGTCCTCGGCGGCGGGGACGCCGCCAAGAGCAGTATATTAAACGTTATCTCCCGCGCCATTCAAGCGGAGGGAGATCATAACCTTCGTGCGATTGAATCGTTGATCGAGAAAACACGCGAGGCTTTTGAAGCGCAGACCAACGAACGTGATGACACCCTCGATGCATATTTTGAAGGCTTGCGCGATAGAGAAGACACACCCCGCGCGCAGAAGATCCTTGAAGAGATCAGCGCGCTCGTGCATTTGCCATTGAAACTTAATAATGAAATTATGCGTGCCTTGGGCGATGACCCGGAGAGCGTGAAGGAAGATATTCAAGAATTGGTCGCGGGACAACTCACAGC
>DATEDD010000291.1:0-2495 GCA_035286565.1 Anaerolineales bacterium | reverse complement strand
GTGGGAATCCTTGCGCGTGTGCCGCTTTCTTCCGGTATGTTGACCGGAAAGATGAGCCGCGCGAGTTCTTTCCAGGAGGGTGATCATCGCCAGTTCAACCGTCAGGGTGAATCCTTCGACCGCGGCGAGACGTTCTCCGGGTTGGAGTACGAAGTTGGCTTGCAGGCTGTGGAAGAACTGCGACCACTCGTGCCATCGGATATGACCATGGCTCAAATGGCATTACGCTGGATTTTGATGTCGCCCGCGGTGACGTGCGCCATCCCGGGCGCGAAGCGTCCTTCACAGGTCGAAGAGAATGTAAGGGCCGCGGACCTGCCTCCGCTTTCGGATGAAACAATAACCCAGGTACGCGCGGTCTATGACAGGCTGGTTCGTCCGCAGGTGCATTATTACTGGTAATTCATCATAAGGGCGCTGGCGAAGAACAGAATTGAGCAAACAAAACGGTAGAGTTTTTGAAATCTCGGAGTTCAGCTCCGAGATTTCATGTTAGAATTCCATTATGATAGAAAGAACCTATTATCTTGAACAACTTTCCAAGGCTACTTCACGATCCCCTATCACTGCACTTTTGGGACCACGTCAATGCGGCAAGACCACACTTGCCCGTGATTTCTCCAAAAGCAGAAAATCCATATTCTTTGATCTTGAGTCCATACCTGACCGGCGCCGTCTGCAAAATGCAGAACTTGTTCTTGGGGCATTGGATGATCTCGTTGTTCTCGACGAAATCCAAACCATGCCTGAGTTATTCCAGGTCTTGCGGGTGTTGGTTGATCGTCCTGAAAATAAAGCCCGTTTTTTGATTTTGGGAAGCGCATCTCCTGAGATCATCAAGAAGACATCCGAAACACTTGCAGGGCGTTTGGAATTCGTGGAATTAACCGGATTTGATCTTTTGGAAACAGGTCTGGAGAATTGGAAAGGGTTGTGGCTTCGCGGAGGCTTCCCGCGTTCATTTCTTGCTGAGTCGGAAGAAAACAGCCTTGCATGGCGCGAAGGTTTCATTCGTACTTTCCTTGAGCGCGATATCCCTCAATTGGGAATCAACATCCCTGCGTCTGCCATGCGCCGTTTTTGGACCATGCTTGCCCATTATCATGGACAAATATGGAACGCTTCTGAGATCGGGCGTTCCATGGGCCTGTCGGACAAAACGATCCGTTCATATCTCGATATTCTTACGGGTACGTTCATGATCCGTCAGCTTCAACCCTGGTATGAAAATACTGGTAAACGGCAGATAAAGAAACCAAAAATATATTTCCGTGATTCGGGTCTGCTGCACAGCCTGTTGGATATTCGAGAATATCATGCCTTGTTGGGGAATCCTAAAGTGGGCGCATCGTGGGAAGGATTTGCGCTTGAACAGGTGTTGCAAATCCTCCAACCGCCACAGGCATACTTTTGGGGAGTTCATAGCGGCGCAGAACTTGACTTGATGTTTTTGCATGACGGGCATCGTTATGGGATCGAGGTGAAATTCTCCGAAGCGCCGGACGTTACTTCCTCGATGAAAAATGCCGTGAAAGAGCTGGGTCTTTCTCACTTGTGGATTATGTATCCCGGAAGTCACAACTATCCGGTAGAGGAGAATATCTCGGTCTGGTCTCTGCAAAATATTGGTAAGTTGCCCATATGATCGAAATCTCGCGACTCACCTTTTTTATGGGAGCGGCGTTAGCCTTGCTCTTGATCCCCGGTCCTGCGGTGTTGTACATCACAGCGCGAAGCGCAAATCAGGGACACATGGCGGGCATCATCTCTGTGCTTGCAATTGAAACCGCAAACTTCCTTCAGGCGATTGCCGCCGCGCTGGGACTCTCGGCGATCTTGTTATCTTCAGCCCTGGCTTTTGATGTGGTGAAATATCTTGGCGCCGCGTATCTGATCTATCTTGGCATTCGAAAGCTTCTCGTTTCAGAGGAGGAAGCAGGGAATGGAGTGATCAAACCGGAAAGCCTCTCGCGCATTTACTGGCAGGGACTTGTGGTCAATTTGCTCAACCCCAAAACCGCACTGTTCTTCTTTGCCTTTTTGCCCCAGTTCGTCGACCCCGATAAAGGAAACGTCACGGAACAAACTTTGTTGCTGGGCGCACTGTTTGTCGGAATGGCGATCATTACCGATAGCATGTATGCCTTATTAGCCAGCTCGCTCGCCGGGAAGCTAAGAGGTAGCAGGCATTTCCAAAAGGGACAGCGATACTTCGCAGGGCTTGTTTATGTCGGTTTGGGGATCACGACTGCGTTAACGGGCTCGAAGAAGTAGCATAAAAGCATATTTTTCAAGATATGACAAATGACACATGAAATAAGAAGATGGATTGATATGTTATTTCTATAGTGGCTGAACTGTTTCTAATTTTTCACTGCCTAACGTCCGAATCGCTTTTAGGACTTTATACGGACTACCCATAAGGCATTATACGAACCGCAGAATCACGAGTTGAACGAACCTTTGTTCTATTATTGAATTGGATAGATCACAGG
>DATEDD010000290.1:0-4123 GCA_035286565.1 Anaerolineales bacterium | reverse complement strand
AAATCAATCCCATAAAACACCATCCAGCATGGCTCACAACTCCGGCAGGCTTGCCCAACACCGTTTGCAGCGGACGCTGGGGACTGCCCGTAGGGCGTGCCGCACGCTTCGCGTCAAGCATTTTTCCCTGGACGAGCGCCAGAACAGGCTGGCTTCGAGTTTTTTCTGCTCCCAAGCAGAGTCCACGCCCGCCTTGTTGTCGACTAGCGTAGCTGTGTCGAGAAACAACCGCTACCCCGCAGAAAAACAAACGGGGCTTACGTAGACCATTTACCCCAGATATCTTTCCTCACCACAGGCGCAACCTTTACACCAAGTTATTGAATATTTTGTAATGGAACAAGAAAAGGTGACAGTCACTTTCGCGAAAGTGACTGTCACCTGATTTTTTACAAGCTATAATATTGCATATTCTTTTTAATAGACATTATCGGAAATTAATTCAGGACGCTGATTCACGCAGAAAAACGCAGAATTCTCCTTTTGAATCAGCGTTCATCTGCGTCCCACGAGAGGTTTTCCGCTATTACCGATAAAGTCTAATGCTTTGAACAACAATAATTTTATATCCAGGAGACTCGTGATGACCCGAAAAAAATTAGCCCCGGCTTCAAAGAAAAACGATCCGCTGCTTGCAAATATCATTGAGCAGAATATTCACACCATTGTCAATATTCGCCAGACTGCGGCTAGTCGGCGCACAAGAGAAGAACGCCTCGCGGATTCAATCACCACCTTCTCAGGGCGCATGAATTTTGTTTATTTCCATATCGTCTGGTTTGGTACATGGATCAGTATGAATTTGGGGCTTTTTGGTATGCAACCATTCGACCCCTTCCCGTTTGGCTTATTGACGATGATCGTTTCACTGGAAGCCATTTTTCTCGCAACTTTTGTGCTGATCAGCCAAAATCGCTTGAGCGCGGAGGCTGATCGCCGCACAGACCTTAATCTGCAAATGGGTCTCCTAACTGAACACGAATTAACTCGCGCTCTCAAAATGCTGGATGCAATTCAAGACAAGCTGGGCATTGAAAATGACACCGACCAGGAATTGCTCGACCTGGAAAAAGATGTCGATCCAAAAGATGTGTTGAAAGAAATGGATCGTATTCAACGGCGAGTGAAACAATTGAAGAAATAAATGACCAAATACGAACCAAGCACCGTCATCCTGCGCGATGTAACCGAAGCCGACCTCCCCATATTCTACGATCAGCAACTGGACCCGGAGGCAACTCAAATGGCCGCCTTCCCATCCAGAGATCGGGATGCGTTCATGGCACATTGGGCCAAGATCATGAACAACAAAACCAACATCATAAAAACTGTTCTCTTTGAGGGTCAAGTGGCTGGCAATATCGTAAGCTGGGAACAGTCTGGTGAACGGGAAGTCGGCTATTGGATTGGAAAGGAATACTGGGGCAAAGGTATTGGGACGAAGGCGCTTGCAGAGTTTTTGGGTTATGTGAAAACACGTTCGCTGTTCACGCATGTTGCAAAGCATAATGTTGGGTCTCTGCGAGTGTTGCAGAAATGCGGGTTCGTGATTTCAGGTGAAGATAAATTTTCCGACGAGAGCGGAAAAGAGATCGAAGAGTTTCTTTTGAAATTGGATTAAAAAAAGTGTGTTGCGATTAACACAAGAAGTATGCAAGTCTCTGGATAAGCAAGTGAGGTGTCTTGAGTAGAATAATCGCTTATAAAAAACTGGTACGAAACGGGTATAATTTGTGTCTGCTGATTTATATCTGGAGCAAGCCATGAACACACAAACAGATTTGGTAAAAGAAATTAGCGAAATCGCCGCCGCGATACCTTTGACGAGAAGGATCCAACTCTACGAGTTCGCGCTTTTCCTTGAGTCTCATCCCCTGCCCACCGAAGAAACACTCGAAGCAATCGCGGCAGATGAAGCGCAATGGGATGCGCAATTCACAGCAACCGACGATAATAAACTGGCTAAACTAATAGCGTCAGTCGAAGCCGAAATCAGCGAAAACAAAACACAGCCAATGTTCGATGGACACGGCGAATTCATCGAACACAAATGAAGGCGCGAACAACCAAATCCTTTTGGAAGCATTACTGGGCTTTGCCTCCAGAAATTCAACAGAGAGCCCAACAAGCCTACGCGATATGGCGGGACAACCCATCACATCCAAGCCTTTTCTTCAAGCGGGTGAAAAATAGTCAGCCACTTTACTCGGTTCGCATTGGATTAACATACAGGGCTCTTGGTCTATTCAAAGGCGATACGGTTACATGGTTTTGGATCGGCGCGCACAATGAGTATGACAAGCTCATCAGGTAAATCATGAGCACATAAAAGTTGTCACAGATAGAGGCTCAAGCCACCGTCCTCGGAGCGCTAACTATCGAACTAATGACTATCGAACTAACAACTACCTACCCAAACAACTTCCCCATCCCCTTGCCCCCAGTTTTTTGAAACATCTTCATCATCTTCTGTGCTTCGCGAAATTGCTTTATCAAACGATTCACATCCTGCACCTCTGTGCCACAACCTGCGGCGATTCGTCTTCGGCGTGAGGCATTTAATAAATCAGGGTCACGCCGTTCTTTGAGCGTCATCGAGTTGATGATGGCTTCGGATTGCTTGAATGATTTTTCCACAACGGTTGGGTCAATGCCGCGCGCGGCTTGTCCCATTTGACCGGGCAGCATTTCCATAATTTGCGCGAGCGGGCCCATCTTCTTCATTTGTTTCATTTGCTCAAGCCAGTCTTCCAAAGAGAACTGGCCTTTTATCATCTTTTGAGCTTGCCGAGCCTGCTCGTCCATATTCTGCCCGTCATATGCGGCTTCGGCTTTTTCGATCAAGCCGATCATGTCGCCCATGCCCAAGATGCGGGAGGATAAACGCGAGGGATCATACGATTCAAGCGCGTCGAGTTTTTCACCGGTGCCAATAAATTTAATGGGAATGCCCGTCACCGAGCGGATGGAGATGGCAGCACCGCCGCGTGAGTCACCGTCCATTTTTGTAAGGATGAGGCCCGTAAGGTTGATCGCATCTTTAAATCCCTGTGCGATGTTCAACGCTTCCTGACCAATCATGGAATCGACAACGAGCAGGATGTCCACTGGATTGACATTCGCAGCGATAGCTTTTAACTCATCCATCAGGGACGCATCCAACTGCGACCGACCCGCTGTATCCACGATCACCAGGCTGAATCCACCCTTTTCAGCTTTCTCAAACGCGCGCTTCGCAAGTTGCGGCGGTGTGAGTGATGGGTCTGTTTCGACTTCAACATCCAAACGTTCGCCGAGTTGTTGTAATTGTTTGACAGCGGCGGGACGATACGGGTCGCCCGCGACCAGCAGAACTCGCTCCCCTTTTGATTTCATCAGTCGCGCAAGTTTGCCTGAGGCTGTCGTTTTACCAGCACCCTGCAAACCGACCATCATGATCACACGCGGTTTCGGACCCGTGAGATTTAACGCGACAGGTTCGCCAAGCGACGCAATCAATTCCTCATTGACGATCTTGATGATCTGCTGACCGGGATTCAATGCCTTCGATACTTCTGCACCAATGGCACGTTCACGCACACGCGCAATGAAAGTTTTAACCACGCCAAAATGCACATCCGCTTCGAGAAGCGCGAGGCGCACTTCACGCATGGCGGCGTCCACATCCGCTTCGGAGAGTTTGCCACGGCGGCGGAGTCCGTCAAAGATTTGGTTAAGTCGTCCAGTGAGGGTTTCAAACATAGTTTATTTTTATGTCGTTGCGAGAAGGGCGTACTTCCCGACGACACTTGCGCCGTACGCCACATCGTCCCGATGTTCTTTCGGGAGTGCAGGTGAGGGTCTCCTTTATTATCTGGGAGATTCTTCGTCGCTGTGTTCCTCAGAATGACATGAATCCTTTTCAATGTAGGACAAGCATTTTAGCGCGTAGCAGGTTGAGGGTCAAGCAAGAATCGGATCAAAGTCAGCAGTCCATTAAATATTTCTTTACAATGAAGGCGAAACTACTTATACTCGCCCGTGTTGTCCTAATCACAACCAATCTCAGTTTGCGGAGGAAGCATGTCAACCGAAACAGCAATGGTGAACGACAGAAAAGAGATTTTTGGCTGGGCCATGTATG
>DATEDD010000289.1:0-2974 GCA_035286565.1 Anaerolineales bacterium | reverse complement strand
AGCATTATTCGCCGACCACTGACTATCGACCGTCAACCATGGTCAGTCGTCCTTCGTCCGCGGTCACGCTATTCTGCAACCGCTCCTGGGAGGCCCGCTACGGCGTGGATGTGCTCGCGCGCGCATTCGTAAAAGTGACGGGACAAAATGAAAAGGTGGATTTGATCCTGCTCAATGGCGGTTCGCAGGGTGTGAACATCCGCAGGATATTACAAAGCGGCGGTGTGCTGGATAGAGTCACATTCGGAGGGCAAATTTCGCAAACAGATCTGCCACGCTGGTATCATTTGGCTGATTTGTATATCTCGCCATCGCATGTGGATGGTTCGTCCGTTTCATTGATGGAGGCGTTGGCTTGTGGCTTGCCATGCTTGGTCTCTGATATTCCCGCCAACAAGGAATGGGTTGTTGAAAATGAAAACGGCTGGTTGTTTCGTGATGGCGACGCAGATCATCTCGCTGAAAAGATACTGGCGGCGATCTCTCAAAGGGAGGAACTGCCCAAGATCGGCCGGGCAAGTCGCAGGTCCGCTGAGATGCGTGCGGATTGGAAAAAGAATGCCGAAGCGCTGATGAATGTCTATCGAAGTCTCGGAGAAAAAAATGCTCAATAAAAAAGATTTGTTAAATGGTTTTGGAAAAATAAATATCCGAAGTGATACGATTGTTGTACATACGTCATATAAATCATTGGGCGGTGTGGAGGGCGGCGCGGATACGGTCATTGATGTGATGCGCGGGCTGGTTGGACCGAGCGGAACGGTAATGTTCCCCGCATTCAATTTTCAATCGTGGACGGAGACGCATTATTTTGACGTGGTCGAGACGCCGTCGAAGATGGGCATGATCACAGAGATGGCGCGTCTCAGACCTGACGCAAAGCGGACTCCGCATCCGATTTACAGCTTCTCTGTTTTAGGCGCGCGCGCGGACGAATTTTCGAAGGCTGAGGATGTGGAAGCGTACGGTCCGAATTCTGCGTTCGCGTTGTTCCATAAATTGAATGCGACCATTATCAGCATTGGTCTCGATTTTAATAATACATTTTCGATGCATCATTATATTGAATACAATACAGGCTGTGATTATCGCCGCGTGAAGGAATTCGCAGGCATTTACATAGGCTATGACCGCAAGCCGCAGATCAAGACCTATTCGATGTTCGTGCGTTTGAATGATCGCGTGAAGACTTACATCGTGCCAGGCATGAACGATTTGCTTCACGCGGGCGTGATCAAGGAAATTCAAGTTGGCGCGGCGAAAGTCCACTACCTGACCGCGAATGAATTTTTTGATAACATGTCTGTGATCGTGCGTGAGCATCCTGAAAAGCTGCATTATATTGAAGAGCCGAAGTATTAATTTTTATCGTCATTGCGAGGGCGATGCTCTTTCACCCGAAGCAATCTCCCTCACTGTGTTGGAGATTGCTTCGTCGGGAAAGGCGCCCTCCTCGCAATGACGGGAGACGAAAATGAAACCCTACACATCCCTCAAATCCATTCTCGCTGAATTCTATCCGCTTCACCGAACCCTGGCTTCCGATGATCAAGACAAGACCCTTGAAATCATCGGTTCCTACATGCCTGATTCGTCCAACTACACCATCGAAACATACGCGCCCCTCGAAAAGGCATGGACTTGGAAAGTGCCCGAACGGTTTGTCGTCCATGAGGCTTTTCTTGAAATTGAAGGCGGCGAGCGTGTGGTGGATTTCAAGAATAATCCGCTTCATATTGTTTCGTATTCCTTGCCGGTAGATAAAACACTCACATTTGAAGAACTCCAGCCCCACTTGCATTTCAACGAAAAACGTCCGCACGCAATTCCGTGGGTGTTCAAGTATTATGACCGTGTGTGGGGATTCTGTTTGGCCAAGACTGTATTTGATAAACTCCCACGCGACAAAAAATATCGAGCAGTTATCAAGTCTGAATTTGTCACCGACCCGAAACAAGGCTTCAAGGTGGCTACGGCTGTAGTCCACCCTGATGGAGGACCCAACCCTGAAGCGGGTGAGATCGTTATTCAGGCGCATACCTGTCACCCCATGCAAGCCAATGACGACGGCGCGGGTGTGGTCAGCGCGATTGAACTTGCACGTCGACTCGCTGAAAAGCCCTTGCCCGCTGGCTCGATGAGTGTCCGCTTTTGGTTTGGGCCTGAGACGATTGGTACGATTGTTTATCTCTCACATAATGAACATCTCATCCAGAATATGCGTGGCAGTATTTTTATGGAGATGACGGGCAATAAAAATAAGATCGCCTGGCATCATACCCGCCAGCACAATCATGTGTTGGATCGCATTGCAGGCTCTGTTGTAAAAAATATTCAACACGAAGAAAGATTCTTTGCAGATTATCCGCCGAACGACGAGCGCGTGATGAATGGACCCGGGGTTAATATCCCCAGCATTTCCATCAACCGCTGGCCTTATGATGAATACCACACCAGCGATGACAATCTCGACATTATCCATGACGACATGTTAATCGGCGCAGCTGAAATCGCTGAGCAGGTTGTACGCATCTTTGCCACAAATTACATTCCGAAGCGGACTTTCCGCGGACCTGTTTTCCTCAGCGGCAACGGTCTGTGGGTGGATTGGCATGAAAACTTTGCCCTCAACCGCGCCATCGAAAAGATCATGATGCGCTTTGAAGGCGAGCACACTGTCTTCGACATCGCCGAACAGGTTGGACTCGATTACTGGATGGTGCGCGATTATGTCGAAAAATTCCGCGAAAAGGGATTTGTGACTCCCTTGCCGATTCCTTCTGAGGCGCTATCCGCGTAGGACACAGCGGTGCTGTGCCCCTACAAAAAATATGAAACCAAAAGTTGTTGCCATCATTCAAGGACGCATGAGTTCTTCCCGTTTACCTGGGAAGATTCTCGCAGACATCGCGGGGCAGCCCATGTTACAGCGCGTCTTCATTCGGACCTCTCGGTCTGCCACAGTTACCGAAAC
>DATEDD010000288.1:0-7296 GCA_035286565.1 Anaerolineales bacterium | reverse complement strand
ATTTGGACTTTCATGGATTCACACGCCTATTTCATAAAAAAAGATTCCTTAACGACCCGGAATTTGACCTGTGCAGCCGCTTCTATAATCTAACCCGCAGCCTGCTCCCGTCTCCAGACCTGATCATCACCCTGAGAGCGGATGCGCAAACCGTTAGCCACAGATTGGCTTCTCGAAACAGGATCAACATTGCTTCCAGTGAAGATGCGGAATTGCTGGAAGGATATGTTAATGAGTGGCTCGAATCCATCCCTGATACAAAAATCATCAGGTTAAACGTCTCGCGGGATGATGTTGAATTCACCGACAGCATCCCAATCATTCTTGATAAAATCAAACGATTTGGTTAGTAGGTTATGAACCTTTAGAGGTTAATTAGATGGAAAATATTGACGAGTTAAAGCGCTCCACAAGCGGATTCCCCAAATATAGATTATCGAATGCAAATGTTTTTGTTTCCCCAGGCGGGTATCACTTTATAGATTATCTTGACCCCCTGCAGGCAATTTCGCCGCAAATAGACGGTAGCGGATTGACTGACGATGAAATTGTATACATTGAGAAATCCCTGCAATCAAATCCTGAGCGATTTGAAAACCAAGTCAATACGGTAAAAAAACACACTTTGATAAAAAATAAAAAGGTTTTGGATATTGGCTGCGGAGGAGGTCTGTTCCTGTCGAAATTGAATCAAGACGGCGCAGTTACTACCGGTATTGAACTTAGCGACACTAGAGCGCACTACGCCAAAACCAAACACGGACTGGATATCGTCAAACGGCCCATTGAAGCTGATTATTGGCAAGAATATCATGGAAGTTTTGATATTGTCACCTTGTGGGATGTGATAGAGCATGTCAATTTTCCGTTCTCGACTTTGCGGTCTGCGGCAAATATGCTCAAAAGCGGCGGTATTTTGCTGATTGACACGCCTTGCAGGGATGGGTTCTATCATCGCATGGGTGAATTCACATACTGGCTTTCACGAGGGCGGTATCCCACTTTCTTAAATACCATGTATTCTGCACACATGTTCGGGCATAAACAAATCTTATCCCTTTCTGAGATGAGAGAAATGCTTGAAGCAGTCGGATTGGAACTCATGGAATTGCGAAAATTTCATGAGCTATCCTTCCCATACAATTTTTACCTGAAAAAAATGTTCAAGTCGGATTTAATCGTAAAACTGATCTTACCTGTAGTGCATGTCATATTAACCTTATTTCCAATCAGGAACAAAATGCTGGCTGTCGGACGAAAAAAATAATTATGACTCATGCCCAATCCAATTGAAGGCGAGGTTGATTAATAAATTCTTGAATTGAAGGATCATTCCACATCCACTTTCATCATATAGACAAGCGCGCGGTGGAGGGAAAGAAACGGAATTAACAGCACGACATGTAAAGCATTACTTAACCCCAAAAGCAACGCCACCGAATTAAAGAAATCATTCAAAAGCGGCGCAAGGTTTTCAAGCATCCAGGAGCCTGCCCCGGCAAGGAGCGCAAGGGCGAGCAGAATAGCTGTCCACAAACCAAGTGGAAACCAGGCGTGTCGGTCAGATTCAGAAGGCATCATCGCGCTGGAAATTACAAATGTGAGATAAAACCACAAATAAAAATCTTGCACAAAAGGCAGCAGACCAAGACCCATCCAAAATAGTTCCATTTGTCCATTGCGCAGAACATCCCACAAGGTGTGCACTTGCATGTGTTCAATTCCCGCGTAGGCCACAAATATTGTGCCTGCAATTAATGGAGACAGGCCGATCAACGAATCGCGGAAAACATCTGTCTGTTCTGTTTCCACATATCCCATTTGCAAGCGTCCATCGGATAATGAATGGGGAAACAATGAAAATCCACGCGTGCGGACTCGTAAAATTTTAGCCATCAAATAATGACTGAGTTCATGCAGGAAAACACCGGGGAAAAATAATACAGAGAACAGGCCAGTCGTCAACTGCGAATTGCGCGTGATGATCATAAACACGGCTTGAATCTCACGATGCAAAAACCGCTGGAGAAATACCAGCGGCAGGAGCATAAAGATAAACCAGAGAAATCCAGCGAACTGCACGGTTTATTTCACCGCAGACCGTATTATGGCAACGAAATCGTCCACTTTCAAACTAGCGCCACCCACCAGAGCGCCATCAATATCTGTCTGGGCAAAAAACTCTGCTGCATTGGAGCCGGTCACTGAGCCGCCGTACAGCACACGGATGGCCTGCGCGGCCTGTTCGCCGTATGATCTTGCGATTGCAGGGCGGATAAAATCCTTGATGACAACATTTGCCGCTTCACCTGTGGAAGCCTTGCCAGTTCCAATTGCCCAAATCGGTTCATAGGCGACGACGATGCGTGCTGCGAACTCGGGTGAGATATTCCTCAACCCGTTGCTAGTTTGGCGCGAAACAACTTCACGCGTCTGTTTTGATTCGTATTGTTCCAAGGTTTCACCGACACAGACAATGGGGGTCAAGTCATAAGTTTGGGCAGCGATCAACTTCCGATTCACAATTTCATCGGTTTCACCGAAAAAAGCGCGGCGCTCCGAATGACCCAGAATCACATAGCCGCATAATTCCTTCACCATTACCGGCGAAATTTCACCCGTAAACGCGCCCTTCTCCTCCCAGTGCATGTTTTGAGCACCGAGCCCAATGCCTGAATCTTCGAGCAGTGCGGAGGCGGACATCAAGGACATGAATGGCGGGCATAAGACCTTCTCAACTGTTTTAATTTCGCGCAATGTTGCGCTCATCTTTAATACCAAATCGCGGGTTTCCGCGATGGTTTTATTCATCTTCCAATTACCGGCAATAAATGGTTTACGCATGAAACATCCTTTACCTGCTTTCCGTTCGTAATTTTCCCGATTATAGCCGGGTGTCGTTAATTTTGGCTGCGCACCTGTACTTTTAATAATAGGCTGTTTTATCCATCCAGCAACGCCGCCACGCCGGGTAATACTTTCCCTTCAAGGAATTCAAGCGATGCTCCACCGCCTGTGGAAACGTGAGTCATTTTTTTGGCAACACCCGCTTTTTTGACGGCACTCGCTGAATCACCGCCGCCGATGACAGTAATTGCGCCGGATTCAGCTAACATGCGCGCCAGTGCGAATGTCCCTTCGGCAAATTTCGGCATTTCGAAGACGCCCACGGGTCCGTTCCAAACTACAAGCTTGACTCCCTTCAACGTGATTTGATATAGCTCCAAGGTTTTCGGTCCTACATCCAACATGCGCCAGCCTGCAGGGATTTTGTCAACGGGCACAGTCTTAGTGTTGGCTTCAGCGTCGAACTTATCAGCGATGACCGCATCTATGGGAAGAATTAATTTGTCACTTGATTTCGCCATAATGGATTTAGCCAATTCCATTGCCTCAACTTCAACAAGGCTGTCCTGCATATTGAGTCCCTGCGCGGCGAGGAAAGTATTTGCCATCCCCCCACCGATGATCAATTTATCGCATTTGGAAAGCAAAGATTCAACCACCAGAATCTTATCACTGATCTTTGCGCCTCCGAGAATCGCAATGTATGGATGTACGGGATTGGACACGGCCCTTCCGAGATATTCGAGTTCCTGTTCCATCAAAAAGCCAGAGACGGCGGGCAGGAATCGCGCCACGCCTTCGGTGGAGGCATGCGCGCGGTGAGCAGAACCAAAGGCATCATTGACGTATACATCACCAAGCGATGCCAATTGCCTGGCAAATTCAAGATCATTCTTTTCTTCGCCAGCGTGGAAACGTGTGTTCTCAAGCATCAATACTTCGCCGGGCTTCAGCGCCTTCGCCATCTTCTCCACTTCTGCGCCGATGCAATCGGGCGCCATTTGCACGGGTCGATTCAACAGCGTGGATAATGTCTCCGCAACATTACGCAAGCTAAAGGCGCCGCCCTGAGCGTATCGAAGGGTTAAATCTGAGGCGGATTTTGGCCTTCCAAGGTGACTCATCAAAATTAACGATGCACCTTGATCCAAAACATATTGAATGGTCGGGAGCGCAGCTTTGATACGCTTGTCGTCGGTCACTTTTCCGTCCGCCATCGGCACGTTAAAATCCACGCGCATGAGCACGCGTTTTCCCCTGATGTCAATATCTTTTACAGTTTTTTTGTTCATTGGCAAACAGGTAATTAGGTGATTAGGGATTAGTTCTTCCTAATCCCTAATCACTAAAGGCTCTTCGCCATCAACGCCGTGAGGTCAGCGGTGCGGCAGGCGTAACCCCATTCATTGTCGTACCATGCCACCACTTTTACCATGTTACCGATCACGAGCGTATCCATCGAACTAAACACGGATGAGAAAGTTGTGCCGCGCAGATCGGTGGAGACCAGCGGTTCATCCGTCACATCGAGGATGCCCTTCATAGGACCGTTTGCATATTCAAGCATCGCGGCGCGGACATCTTCCTTTGTAGCCTCCTTGTTGAGAATGGCGGTGAAATCCACAACCGAAACAGTGGGCGTGGGAACGCGGAAAGCCATACCGCCAAATTTGCCCTTGAGTTCGGGAATCACCAAACCAACTGCCTTGGCGGCGCCGGTTTCAGAAGGAACAATGTTTTGCGCAGCAGCGCGGGCATCGCGCAAATCCTTCGCACCGACATCCTGCAATTTCTGCGAATTGGTATACGCATGGACAGTGGTCAACATCCCTTTTTCAATTCCAAATTTATCATTTAGAACTTTAGCAACCGGGGCAAGGCCATTGGTTGTGCAGGATGCATTTGAAACGATATGATGTTTTTTGGGGTCATACTTTTCGTCATTCACACCAAGCACAATGGTGATATCTTCATTCTTGCCAGGCGCAGAAATAATCACCTTCTTCGCGCCGCCCGATTCAATGTGCGCCTTCGACTTGGTGGCATCAGAAAAGAAGCCGGTGGACTCAATCACAATGTCCACACCCATTTCCTTCCACTTGATCGCGCCTGGGTCTTTTTCAGCGCTGACCGTCACGGTCTTCCCGTCCACCAAAATGTTGCCGTCTTTCACTTCAACTTTGCTGTCGAATGGACCATAGATCGAATCATATTTCAACAGATGAGCATTTGTCGCTGGGTCGAACAAGTCATTCACGGCCACCACCTCAAGGTCATTCGGGTAACGCTGTTTGATCGTCCGAAACACCAAACGGCCGATGCGGCCAAATCCATTAATACCAATTTTTATTGCCATGGGAAAATCCTCCGATTATTTTTACATAGAAACCCGAAAGGTCTTATAGAACTTTACGGTTTATTCATGATTTGATTTTACTTCGATAATGGAGATTTGTGAATTTTATTACTGACTGATTTTTACATGATAAATGTCAGGATAAACAGCCCGCTTCAGACTCAACGTAAGCTTGATTCTGATGATTGGGCATTTTTTTGCTTTAGGTTTGACTATGCGAGCGGGCCAGTTCGTTCGTAGAAAATATCCGCAATTACCCGCGCAAGTTTGACAGCATCATGCCGCCAGGGATGGTCATTGTCTTTCAAGTCGGCGCAATGAGTGCGTGAATCAGACAAGGTCTTTTCATCTGCAACCACCCAACGCGAGGCGGTGCCCACATCCCCTTCATAATTATCATTACACAGAATAATATCGAACAGATCATGGCCCACATGCCCTTCCAATGCGCGGACATGGTCATAACAGGTAAAAGCGTCGGTTTCACCTGCTTGCGTGGCAATATTGCAAACATAGATTTTAATGGCTCGGCTGGAATGAATACTGGCGAGCAGGTCATGCACCAGTAGATTTGGCAGGATACTTGTATAAAGACTGCCGGGTCCAACTACGATGACGTCAGCGTTCAAAAGTTCTTTTATGACGGGAGGAAAAGCAGGGGCATCATCCGGTTCCAGCCATACGCGCCGCACGCGTCCCGCCATATTCGGGATCTTGCTCTCCCCCACTACACGTACTTCATTGCGGGTGTGCGGTAATTCCATGCTGGCGACCAACTTCACGTTGTGCAAAGTGGAGGGAAGCACACGTCCATTTACCGAAAGCACACGCCCAGATTCAACGATTGCATCTTCAAAACTACCAGTAATATCAGCCAGGGCAGTAATGAAAAGATTACCAAATGAGTGTCCTTCAAGGTCTGGCGAACCGCTAAAACGATATTGAAAAAGTTGCGTCAGCATGGCTTCGTCATTGGAAAGCGCAGCGAGGCAATTGCGAATATCTCCTGGAGGAAGGATGCCATGACTTTCACGTAACCGGCCTGAGGAGCCGCCATCATCCGCGACGGTGACTACGGCGGTGAGATTGCCTGTGTGGGCTTTCAGTCCACGCAGGAGAGTCGAAAGCCCATGACCGCCGCCAATTGCGACAACCCGAGGTCCGCGTTCGCGGCGGCGAAAACCAGCCAGCTGGTCAAATAAATCGAAACCAGGGCGGATGAATGGTCTAAGCAGGGAGCGGTTAAGTTGCAAAATTCCGTAGACGACGAGTCCGATCCCTAAACCACCAAAGATAATGGCGCGCCAAAGACGCGGGATGAAACGCAAGGATGCATAGGAAAGAAATGTGAGCAAAGTCGGGTTGGTTGACTCGGTACGATACAGGTCAATCAGGATGACCGCAAATCCCAGCCCGAGCAAAGTGATCCCAATCATGACATAAACAAACCAGCGTTTGATGCCCAATCCGGGACGAAACCAACGAGGGAGGTTACGTAAAAATAACCATATCTGCGAAGAGATACTTTTTTGCATAAAAAAGATGATAGCAGGATTGAGGGGTGGAGTCAAACCGCAGAAACTCGGAAATATGACCTTACGGTTATAATTATAATTATGCGAACAATTATTGCAGTTGACATTGGCGGCACTTATATGCGTGCTGCTTCTTATGCGCCGGACAAACTCAAACCCATCAAACAGAAAAAAATTCCCACCCATGCCTCAGAGCCAGGGGGGTTTGAACGTCTTGTAAACACAATTGAAGAGATTTGGCCTAAAGATGGCTGCGTTGATGCAATTGGACTGGGATCGCCGGGCCCACTCGACCCGCATACCGGGTATTTACTATCCCCACCAAATAACCCTGAATGGCATAATTTTCCGCTTGCGCCGAAAGTTGCCGAGCATTTTGGTGTGAAAACATACCTTAATAATGATGCCAACCTTGCGGGATTGGCAGAGTATCGTTTCGGAGCCGGCAAGGGGCACCATAATGTGCTGTACATCACAGTCAGCACCGGGATTGGGGCTGGTGTCATTATTGAGGATAGGTTATTACTAGGAAATCATGGCCTTGCGGCAGAGCTGGGC
>DATEDD010000287.1:0-4506 GCA_035286565.1 Anaerolineales bacterium | reverse complement strand
GTTCAATGCCTATTCCCTGGCGGGCAACACGCTCAAAGTCAATGTTGCCAAACCAAAGGTCGGATAAGCACAATACAGATAATACATCACATCACAGCGCCCTTCATTCCAAATGGAATGAAGGTCTTTTCTTTATCGGTAATTGATAAATAAGTTCTCATTCCCCTGGGCTATAATCACACAATCCGATTCAGATCACATTGAGGTAACAGGTCCCTATGCCCAACCACTTAATTAACGAAAACTCCCCCTACCTGCTTCAACACGCGAATAATCCCGTGAATTGGTATCCGTGGGGCGAAGAGGCACTAACGAAAGCCAAATCAGAAAACAAACCCATATTTCTAAGTATCGGATATAACGCTTGTCATTGGTGCCATGTCATGGAGCACGAGTCATTTGAGGACAATGAAACTGCCGCTCTAATGAATAAGAATTTCGTCAACATTAAAGTGGATCGCGAAGAGCGCCCCGACATTGACAGCATTTACATGCAAGCCGTGATCGCAATGACAGGCTCGGGCGGCTGGCCCATGTCTGTGTTTCTCACGCCCGAACTCAAGCCGTTTTACGCAGGCACATATTTTCCACCCGTTCGCCGCTTCAATATGCCTGCTTTTAGAGATGTATTAACCAGTCTCGCTAACGCTTGGAAAAATGATCGAGTAGATATTGAGAATACAGGCAAACAAGTCAGTGGTCATTTGCAGGCGCAGGTAAATCATCAGACCAATGATTCGCTCACAGCTGAACACCTGCCCCTGATTGCAAATGCCATGCAGGAATCTTATGACTGGGTCCATGGCGGCTGGGGCGATGCCCCCAAATTTCCGCAGGCGATGGCGGTTGAATT
The DNA here is from genome assembly GCA_035286565.1 of Anaerolineales bacterium. Classification (GTDB taxonomy): domain Bacteria; phylum Chloroflexota; class Anaerolineae; order Anaerolineales; family Villigracilaceae; genus Villigracilis. The sequence continues at coordinate 3,653 of DATEDD010000287.1, read as the reverse complement.
CCTGCTGCGCCATTCCATTGCAAGCAAAAACGATGAATATCTCAAATCCGTCAAACATTGTTTGCAAGCCATGACTCGCGGCGGTATGTATGATGTGGTCGGCGGCGGCTTCGCGCGCTATAGCACCGACAATCATTGGCGCGTGCCGCATTTTGAAAAAATGCTTTACGACAACGCTCTGCTCGTCCGCGCGTATTTGCATGCCTGGCAGGTCACAAAAGAACCGGCTTTCAAACGTATCGTTGAAGAAACGCTGGATTTCGTCGCACGCGAAATGACCCACAAGCAGGGTGGTTTTTATTCCTCGCTCGATGCAGATTCGGAGGGTGAAGAAGGCAAGTTCTACGTTTGGTCACTCACTGAAATTCGCGCCCTGCTAAAAGATGATTCAGATTTTTTTGAAGCGGCTTACGGAATCAGCGCACAAGGAAATTGGGAAGGCAGGACAGTTCTTCAACGCGCACTGGATGATGCCTCCCTCGCCGCCCGCTTCGGACTTAATCCGGAGGCTGTTCCTGAAAAACTGGCAGAGTCTCACGCCAGGCTTTTAACTACTCGCGCCTCACGCAACCGCCCTGCCACAGATGACAAAATCATTACCGCATGGAATGGACTCATGCTCGCGGCATTTGCAGAGGCGGCGCGAACGCTGACTCTGGAGTCCGGAAGCTTGCTTCCGAATCCCGATCAGCAAGCTATTCGACTCCAGAGTCAATACTACGATGCGGCTACGCGCAACGCAGAGTTTTTACTGTCAAAATTAAGACCGCGTGGAAAATTGTGCCGAGCCTGGCGAAATGGACAGACGACAAACGTAGTTTTCCTCGAAGACTACGCCGCGTTGATCGTAGGATTGCTGGAGTTATATCAAACTGACTTCAACAATAAATGGTTCACATCCGCAAAAGAACTCGCCGATGAAATGATCGAACGCTTCAGCGATCCCGCAGGCGGCTTCTTCGATACTCCACAAGACGGCGAAAAACTCCTTATCCGACCAAAGGATATTCAGGATAATGCCACACCTTCAGGGAATTCAATGGCTTGTGAAGCCTTGATAAAATTAGCGGCATTCACAAATGAAGGTATTTACCGCGACCTTGCGGAAAAATCACTCACCTTGATCACAGGCTTTGTTTTACGCTATCCGCTGGGCTTTGCGAACTGGCTGTCAGCGGCGCAGAATGCCTGGGGGAAAATGAAGCAGGTGGCAGTGCTGGGCGAAGCGCAGGCTGACCACTTCCAACGAATGCTCAATGTCCTGCGCGCAGAATACAGACCAGATGTGGTAACTGCCGCTTCCTCCCATCCCATAAAAGCAGGCTCCCCCGCCCTGCTGATCAATCGGACGATGATTAATAACAAAGCCACCGCATATGTTTGCGAAGGATTTGTCTGTAAACAACCCACTACTGAAGTTGATGATTTGGTCGAACAATTGAGATTTTAAATTAGAAGGCAAGGTATTGGATTATTAACCGCAATACAAAAGGCTCTCCAGATCGGAGAGCCTTTTGTTATCCACTACTTTTTATCTTCGCCTTCAGGCTTTTCAACTTCTTCTTCCTTGTTCCCCAACCCCTCGCGGAAGGATTTAATACTGCGTCCGAGTTCGCCTGCGATCTTGCCAATGCGGCCTGGGCCAAACAGCAGGACGACAATAATAAGAATGACAATCCACTCTGTACCACGCGGTAGACCTAACATGAAATACTCCTTGATTGAATTCCTTTTCCAAAATCTTATCACAACTTAATAAGAAAGTGATTAGAGTTCTTTTCGTGAGAGGAAGCCTTCAATAAAGCGGATGGCACGGCGCACAAACGAACGCAGGCGAGCAAAGATGCGATATTGTTCTGGGTGAACATGTTTCTTGACCGGGATGGGACCTGTCCATTCGACCACCATCGCGCCCCAGGTTAAGCCTGCCCCGAAAGCGACGAACACAACCTTATCTCCGGGCTCGACCCGTCCATCTTGTGCCGCTTCAACAGTGGCTATTGGAATGGATGCCGTGGAAGTATTGCCATAGCGATCCACATTGACCACAAATTTATCCATTGAAAGTTTGAGATATTTGGCCGCTGTTTCGATAATGCGGTAATTTGCCTGGTGGGGAATGATACATTTCACGTCATCCGTGGTCATGCCAGCCAGCTCCAATGCTTCCAGTGTGGCGCGCCCCATCACGCGGGTGGCAAACCGAAAAACTTCCTTGCCATCCATCTGAACAAAATGTTTGCCTTCGTGAATGGTCGCTTCGCTTGCCGGATGGCGTGAACCGCCACCTAACAAAGTTAAAGAATCCGCCCCGGAACCATCAGAGTGCATCACAGCAGATAATACACCGCCCGGCTTTTCACTTGCCTGCAAGACAAATGCGCCCGCGCCGTCTCCAAAAAGGATGCAAGTATTGCGGTCCTTCCAATCTACAAAGCGTGACAGGGTTTCGGTGCCTATCACCAGGGCATTCTTGATCGAACCACTCCGTATGGCCTGCGCGGCCATATTGACGGCGTAAACAAAACCCGTGCAAGCCGCGGACATATCGAACGCGCCTGCCTTGGTTGCGCCGATTTGATCCTGAATAAGGCAAGCGGTAGCAGGAAAAATATATTCAGGCGAGGAGGAGGCGCAAATTATCAAATCCAACTCGGTGGGCGCAAGATTGGCCACCCGCAAAGCCTTGATGGAAGCCTCCACGGCGAGCGTGGAGGGGAATTCATGCTCCCTGGCAATGTGGCGTTCACGAATACCCGTGCGGTCACGGATCCACTCATCGTTGGTATCCACAAGTTTGGCAATATCGTCGTTGGTAAGAACAGGCTCCGGCACATACATGCCCCAGCCCGTGATATGCGCGAATGGCATTCATGCTCCTTTATTTGTAGCGGCTTAAAATCAATGTGGCGTTATGACCGCCAAACCCAAACGAGTTTGACATGACATTATTTACAATTGCTTTCCGCGGCTGGTTGGGGACATAATCCAGGTCACAGACAGGATCGGGGGTTTCATAGTTAATGGTCGGAGGCAGGATATTCTCCAGGATCGTCAGCGTGCCAATGACCGCTTCCAATGTGCCGGAAGCCCCCAGCAAATGCCCGGTCATGGATTTTGTTGAGGAAACAGGAGTTTTATAGGCCTGTTCTCCAAACACACTTTTGATCGCGGCAGTTTCGCTCTTATCGTTCAGATAGGTGGAAGTGCCATGAGCATTGATGTAATCAATATCCACAAGGTTGAGACCTGCACTTTCCAACGCAAGGCGCATGGAATTAGCCGCGCCCGCGCCATCCTCGGCAGGCGCAGAGATATGATGCGCGTCATCCGTTGTGCCATAGCCTGTAAACTCACATAAGATATTCGCACCGCGCGCCTGTGCATATTCAAGCGACTCGAGAATCAAAATGGCTGAACCTTCACCCATCAAGAACCCGTCTCGATCTTTGTCAAATGGGCGGGATGCTTTTTGCGGATCATCATTGCGGGTGGACAAAGCGGTCATAACGTTCATGCCCGCCATGGAAATTGACGTAATTGGGGCTTCTGACGCTCCTGCGATCATGGCATCGGCCGACCCACGCCGAATCATTTCTGCCGCTTCCCCAACCGAATTGGTGCCGGTTGCGCAGGCCGTGGCAAGCGACATA
>DATEDD010000286.1:0-3782 GCA_035286565.1 Anaerolineales bacterium | reverse complement strand
AAACCAGTGGTGATAGAACTTCTCGACCGACCAATTCCAATGCGGCTCTTTGAAACCAGAAGCCAGTCCGCCAACATAATCAGCAGATTCAAAAATGGTGACATCATGACCCGCCTTCTTCAAATCATACGCGGCGGCCATCCCACCGTAGCCTGCTCCGATAATTGCTATTTTCATTTTTCCTCGTTTGCACGTTTAAACGTTTGCACGTTCAAACGTTTAAATTTCAGTTTCTTCCCTCAAAGAATCGCTCCACTTCAGCCCTTCCCGTGCCATGTAATATGCGCCGAGCAATGTGATCGGAAGCCACAACGCGACATGCAAGGTGAGGGTGTATCCCGCCGCAGTGGCTTGATCTACGCCATAAGCCGTGAGAACCGCGATCCCCGGCGCATCGAACGTGCCGATATAACCCGGCGCGGATGGGATGGTCGTGGCGAGATTGACAATGCCGTTCATCAGCATCAGCGCAAAGAATGACACATTGAAGTTAAAAGCGTGCATCACGAACCAGTATTTGCCCGTCTCCAACAGCCAGATGACAACCGAGGTAAAGAAGACCATCAACACGTTAAAGGGAGAGCGCAGCGAAGCGAGTCCATCCAGGAATTTATTCATGATGTTAATGATCTTGATGTGCAAACGTTTGGGCGTAATCCGCTCTATGATCCACAAACCATTTTTTGCGGTAACCTGCGGAAACATGGCCGCCAGCAAAAAAACAGCAAGCGCGCCGAGGAATACACCAGTGCCAACAATCGTCACTTGTTGAATATTACCCACAAAGCCAGATGCGCCTGTGAGTTTTGCCAGCTCAGGCAGGTTGACAAAAACGAATGCCAGCATCACCACGCCGTCAAAGATACGCTCGACGATGATGGTTGCAAGCGATGCGGAGACAGGCACACCTTCCTTGCGTTTGAGGATCACAGCGCGCAATACCTCGCCCGCGCGCGCGGGATAAATATTATTGCCCATGTAACCAATGGTCGTGATGGGAAACATGGTTTTAGTGGGAATTTCCTTGATGGGCTTGAGTAAATAATGCCATCTCCACGCCCGGATCCACACACCCACGAAATATACGCCAATGCCTGGGATCAGCCAGATATAATTTGCCTTTTGTACTGTTTTCCAAAAGTCATCAATGTGTAGTCCGCGCAGGGAAAGCCAGATAAAAACGATGCTGATCAGCACCCCAAGCCAAAATTGCCATTTTTTCATTTGCATAGGGCGTGATTTTACCAGAGGAGGAAGTAGAAAAAGGTATAATAAACCACGATGTGGAATGAGCAGATTGAAATTATCGGCGATATCACTGAGATTGAAACTATCGCTGTCGGCAATTCCATTCGCGATCTCGAGCGATTGCAGAAAAAACATGGCAGAGGTCGCTGGAGGAAACTCAAAGGAGTTGCTGCTGTTCGCCTGCCAGATAACACAACTTGTTTTGCAGAAGTTCACTGGTACGAAGCGCATGGCATTGGAAAACGTGATATTAAAGTAAAACGAATTATTGGAAGATGATATGAAAACAAACACAACCTCTCAATTTATAGTGTGCTTAAGAAATAATGGCTATGAAGCATCCCTGGAACCCCGAAAAATCTATCAGGCATTGCCAGACCAGGAGGCGGAAAGCCATAAAATGATCCGAGTGATTGATGAATCGGGCGAGGATTATCTTTTTCCTGCAAGTCTCTTTTCGCCAATTTCCTTGCCGAAAGAACTGATAGTAGAGCTAACTCTTTCAGTATAAAATAAAGGCGTCACATCAAGGTTGGATATTGCTGTATCCACCCTTTTTAATTTAAGCATATCTTTGTTTCGATATAAAAAAGAAAGTAAAGTGATTCCCATGAAAAAATATTGGATAAATAGTCGAGATTACATTCTTATTGCGTTTGGTGCGTTGATCCAGGCGGTTAGTTTGCGGATATTCTATGTCCCTGCAAACCTGGCTTCGGGCGGGGTGAGCGGAATTTCGCAGTTGATCAATCACTTTACGGGCTGGCCCATAGGTTTGATGATATTAATTGGTAACGTGCCGCTCTTCGTGCTTGGCTGGCGTTTTCTCGGCGGACGCCGCTTTGCTTTGCGGACTGCGGTTGCGATTGTCACGTACTCTTTGCTCACGGATTTACTTTTGAAACTGCCGTTCTTTGCCCCCAATGGCGCGGCGAGCGTTCTTATCAACGACTTGAAAGGCGATATCTTCTTAAACTCATTGTATGGCGCGATCATCAGCGGTATTGGTTACGGATTGGTCTATCGCGCGCGTGGCACGAGCGGAGGGTCTGATATCCTCGCGCGTATCCTCAATAAATGGCGCGGAGTATCCATGACGCAAAGTTATTTGGTTGTGGATACTGCGGTCATTTTATCGGCTGGATTCGTTTTTGGTTGGAAGCAAGCTTTGTACGCAATGATCACCTTATATGTCAGCGGGCTTGTCGCTGATACTGTGCTCGAAGGCGGCGGGACTGTCCGCACGGCGATGATCGTCACGAGCAAGCCGGAGGATGTTTCTGCAAGAGTGATGGAAAATCTTGAACGTGGCGTAACGGTATTGGAAGGCACGGGCGCATTTACTGGAACATCGAAGCCTGTTTTGTATTGCGTGATCACACGCGCAGAAGTTGCAACGCTAAAAACCATCGTTAATGAAATCGACCCCGAAGCATTTATGGTGATCGGGGTCGCCCATGAAGCGTTGGGGGAGGGGTTTAGACCGTTGAAGGGGCATTAATTTCATGTCGTTGCGAGGAGCCGTTCTTTGGCGATGAAGCAATCTCCAACTTTGCGGGAGATTGCTTCGGGCGAAGAACAAGAACGCCCTCGCAATGACGGGGAATATTATTTTCTCTTGATATACCCAAATTGATTCAACATATTTTGATTATCGCGCCAATCTTTGGAAACCTTCACGCGCACTTCGAGAAATACTTTTCGTCCGCCCATTTCTTCGATCTCTTTACGCGCCGCGCTTCCAATTGACTTTAACATCTTGCCGCCTTCGCCGATGACGATTCCCTTTTGTGATTCGCGTTCCACAAAAATTGTCGCGGCGATATAAGCCATGCCGTTTTCGCGCTCTTTGAATTCGTCAATGCGGACTGCCAGACTATGCGGCACTTCGTCGCGTAATATTTTCAGGCAGGATTCGCGGATGAGGTCAGCGGCGATGTCGCGCTCGTAAGAATCAGTCACTTGTTCTTCGGGATAATCAGGCGGTCTCTCCGGAAGCATGCTGATCAGTTTCTCACGCAGTTCATCCAGCCCCAGCCTTTTTGTAGCGGATACTTTCAACGCACCTGTGTTGAGCTCAGTCGAAACATCGGCATGATTCAGCAACTTGGAAAATGCCTCCACCCGGACGGACTCTTCGTCGGGTTTGACGATGTCTATTTTGTTTAGGACCAGCAAGCGGTGAGCGCGAATCGGAAGCTTGTTAAGCAGGTCAGCGATGCGGATGTCGTCTTCTGTCGGTTCGGAGGAAAAATCCACCAGCCAGAGGATCACGTCCACGCCTGCCACGGCTTCTTCAGCTTCGTAGTTTAGGAACTCACCTAATTTATGGCGGGCATGATGAATGCCGGGCGTATCCACAAAAACGAGCTGGGCGTTTTCAATTGTGAGAATACCCAACTGACGATGGCGCGTGGTCTGCGGGCGCGGCGAAACGGCCGCGACCTTTTGCCCAAGCAGCGCATTGAGTAAAGTGGACTTGCCCACATTGGGACGACCTACAATAGCGACGAATCCAGAACGATGTTCACTCA
>DATEDD010000285.1:0-12806 GCA_035286565.1 Anaerolineales bacterium | reverse complement strand
GTAAATGTTGGGGATGCGATCAAGGCCGGCGAGGGAGTAGCAAACGGCAGGGCGGTGGGAGGCGGAGGCGCGTCCACAGGAATGGAACAGCTTGCGAGAGTCAAAATAACCAAGGCGGGTATATATATTTTGGGATTCATTCTTCGACCTTTCAATAAAAAAAAACTGGTGGGAGGATTCGGTCAATTGATTGTACTCCCAAGCATTCGAATCTTCAGCCATTTTTTATTATCCATATAATGACCTCTGTCAGACTGCCGATCGGTGTAATGTCCACATGAAAATTAAGATCGTCATTGAACAACAAAGGCGGTATTTCTATTGACATTTTGTATATTCCGCATATAATCAGCCGAAATAAACAAAGGCACTGACGAGGAATAGTACGCTTGCACGACGGTTCAGAGAGCAGGTAGAACGCGGTGAGAGACCTGCCCGAAACGACAATGCAGAATGGTCCTCCGAGCTACAGAGAAGAAAGGGCAATCGCCTGAGTAATTTTTGTCGGAATGCTCCCGTTATAGAGCTAGAGCATAACCCCTGAGGGCGTGCTTGAAAGAGTGAGGCTGGCTTCCCGTTGCATCATAACGGGAATTTTTCTTAATCGCCATTGAGTCAGCCTAAGTTGGGTGGCACCACGGACGCAACAGCGTTCGTCCCTATTGGGATGAACGCTGTATTTTTTTACCCCACCCTCTCTCAAAAGGGAGAGTAGTAAAAATAAGGAGAAATATGAACAATACGATTGAACCCGAACCATTGGAAGCAAATCAGCAAGAATGTGCCATAAAAACGCTCACCGATAATTCATTGCCTGCCGCACAGGTGATCGAAGAGCAAAACAATGAAGCAGACGCTGCGCGAAACTATGCGCCACGCTTCATCCCATAATTCATTTTTTGGAGGAACCCATGTCTAGCCAAACCCGCTTTCTTTTGAACGAAACCGACCTGCCGAAGTTCTGGTACAACATTTATGCAGATAGCCCGGTTCCGCCTACTCCGGTTCTGCATCCTGGCACGATGGAACCAGTCACCCCGGACTTTTTATCTGTGCTCTTTCCAATGGAGTTGATCATGCAGGAGATCAGCTCCGAAAGATATATTGAGATTCCCGAAGAAGTACGAGAAGTTTATAAGTTGTACCGCCCAACCCCGCTCATGCGCGCATATAGATTGGAAAAAGCGCTCAGCACACCCGCGCATATATATTACAAAAATGAAGGCGTTTCGCCCGTAGGCAGCCATAAACCGAATACCGCCATCGCACAGGCCTATTACAACAAGATCGCTGGCACAAAAGCATTGACCACAGAAACCGGCGCGGGTCAGTGGGGTTCTGCGCTGGCTTTTGCATGTAATGTCTTTGGGCTTGATCTTGAGGTGTATATGGTGAAGGTTTCATACCATCAAAAACCATACCGCCGCAATCTGATGGAGACTTATGGCGCGAAGGTATATGCCAGCCCTACAGACCAGACAAACTATGGCCGCTCAGTATTGGCTGAAAACCCGGATAATCAAGGCTCGCTTGGCATTGCGATCTCAGAAGCAGTTGAAGTCGCTGCTACATCCAATGGGGCTAAGAAATACAGCCTGGGCTCGGTACTTAATCACGTGTTGATGCACCAGACCGTGATCGGCGAAGAAGCATTGAAGCAAATGGATCTGGCGAATGAATATCCCGATGTTGTGATTGGCTGTGTGGGCGGCGGCTCGAATTTCGCGGGCATTGCATATCCATTCCTCCGTGAAAACTTAAAGAACGGTAAACGCACCCGTCTCGTTGGAGTGGAACCAACCGCCACACCTACATTGACCAAAGGTGTGTACACCTTTGATTATGGTGATACAGCGAAGATGGCTCCCATCGTTAAAATGCACACTTTAGGTCACGACTTCATGCCGCCCGGCATTCACGCAGGCGGCCTGCGATATCACGGCATGGCTCCAAGCATTAGCGGGTTGGTAGACGCAGGCTACATTGATGCAGTGGCTGTCAAACAAAAAGGGACATTTGAAGCCGCTGTTCAATTTGCAAAGGCAGAAGGGATTGTGCCAGCGCCCGAGTCCGCGCATGCGATACGCGCCGCTATTGACGAGGCATTGGATGCAAAAGCCAAAGGCGAGAAGCGCGTCATTTTGTTTAACCTTTCGGGTAATGGCAACTTTGACATGGCCGCGTATGAATCCTATCTTAGCGGGAAGTTGGAAGATTATGAGTATCCTGCCGAGGCGGTGAAAGAAGCGATGAAAAATCTTCCTCAGGTAACACTGCCTGCTTGATCATCCACACCCAAATACAAAAATGAAGCCCGACTCTGTTAAGCCGGGCTTCATTTTTGTATCATCATATATTCTACCTCTGGTTCGCTTCTCCAAATACGACAACCACGATATGTTGATTCAAGAACTTTGGGGTTGCGGCATCTTTTGAGACAACCTGCCCTAATGTATAACCGCCTGCAACGGGAATATTTTCTCCCAGAATTTCCTGTACGGCGGCAATCTCTGCCCCGGGTTGGGCTTTCAACAGCATTTGCCAGGCAATATCTACAAGCACAAGCGCGAAGGCGGGTTTCGAATCGCCAAGTTGCAAGAGGGCTTGCTGTGCGGCATGTCTGGCGGCGTTCTCACAGCCGGCGCGGCTTCCAACCAGTAAATAGGCATCAAGGCCTTCCCGAATGGTGGCGTTCATACGAAAACTGCCATCTGCTTCCACGCGGATCGGCGCGCGCACAATCATCTCATCGCCCTGCTCAAATCCGAGGGGATATAAACGCGCAAGATAGTTTAAAGGAGGGAATGCCCAATCGCGGGCGGGATACCCAAAAAGGGCGGCGTAAGTTTCGGAGGCAGGATGTTCATCCAGCGTGCGCAACGAGAAGCCGCGAGAACCTGTGACTCTGAATTGACTGCCTACCGGATTCCAGCCATGATCGGAACCCACTCCCATTTTCAGGTTGCCGCGTAAAAAGGCTGCCACCAACGCCCCGCCGTCACTTTTATTCCCGGTCATTTGATACGTATTGCCGGTCTGCAAATCCCCGCTGGAAAGCCCTCCGTTGATATTTAATGCGGAGGAGATCGCGCCGCAAAACTGCTCGGCATCGCCATTAAATCCATCTGCAAAGAAAAGGACGGATTGACGCTCAGTCCGCGCCGCGGCATATTCCTCGATCTTTAAGGCGGTTTCACGCCCAGACTGTGCATAGCCCGGTAACCAGAGCGTATCCACCTGGAAATCACCATTGAGCAAAGCCACCACGACAGAATGTGGATGATGCCCGCTATGCGTGAGTCCAGCAGGGGAACTAAAACCGATCATGGGTGTATCTCCCAACAAACTGGAGACTCCGCTTAAAACTTCACGCGGTTGGTATTGATGAGAGGCAATCACCACGGCAAGGCCCGGCGTGTTTGCACCCAACTGATTCAAGGCCTGATGCGCGGCTTGTAAACCGGCTTCACGGCCATCCAGCGCTTGTGTAGTGCCTACGGATGCAAACAATGTCATATCGCCTCGCTACTCTTCGGCAACCGGGATCGTGAAATGGAAAGTTGTACCGATGCGATACTCACTTTCAAACCAGATACGCCCGCCCTGCATTTCAACCAGACTCTTGGTGATGTTCAAACCGAGTCCTGTTCCGGGCACTTCACGCGCTTTGGGGTCATCAGAACGGAAAAACTTCTGGAACATTTTTTGCTGATCTTCCATCTTCAACCCGATACCGTTATCCTTTACCCACAGGTGGATGACACGTGGAGCGCCTTCGGCATCCCATTGGTTTGCAGTTTCCTCCACCCCCACTTGAAGGATGCCGCCTTCAGACGTGTATTTGTGTGCGTTGCTAAGAAGATTGGTGAGCACCTGCCCCACGCGGATACGGTCTGCCCACATGCGAGGCAGATTTGGGGGGGTGACAATTTCGAGAGTTTGTTTTTTGTCTTCGATCTGGCGCTTTATAGTGCGGACAACTTCCTCCACCATGTCTGCGGCCTGAGTGGCTTTATATTCAAGCAGTAAACGCCCAGCCTCGATCTTGGAATTATCGTTTAGGTCAGACACCAATATGGACATGCGTTCGACATTGGATTTAATGGTTTGCAGGAAATTAGTCTGCATTTCATTGATCTGCCCGACTGCGCCGCCAGCCAGAAGTTCTGTATATCCTTTAATGGAGGTCATTGGGTTCTTTAATTCGTGCGCGACAAATGAGACGAAGTCGCTTTTGGCAAGGTTGGCGCGTTGAACTTCGCCATACAATTGCGCGTTGGAAATGGCGATGGCGGCATGATCGGTGAGACGGGTAAGGAAATCGATATCCCCTTGCGCATCGTTCCTGCTTTCCAAATAGAGCAGACCAATCACAGCCTTTTCACGACGAATTGGAATTACCATTTGAGCATGTGAATTGACAAGAAATTTATCTTTTTTTGCGACAAACGCCATTTTTTGCGGCTGTCCCGTTTCCATCGCGAGAGCCATGGCGGGCAGTTTCACTTTCAACATTCCATCTGGGAGATTCGCCATTTGCTCGTCAAACCCCTGATGTGACATGACGCGCAGTTTTTCCTCTTCCAGCATACCGATCAAACCCGCTTCAGCGCCGGATTGTCTTAATGCCCAATCCAATGTGATACGCATGGCGCGGTCCATTTCAAGGCTGGCATTCAATTCACGGTCAATCCGTTGCATGACCGAGAGTTCTTCCACGCGGGCCGCCAGTTTCTGGTCTGTGAGCGCGTATAGACGCGCATTTTCAATGGCAACTGCGGCCTGGCCTACAAAAGCGGTCAGCAGGATCTGGTCATCATATACAAATGGAAGACCATCTTTGCGGTTGATCACTTCAATCGCGCCAATGACTTGGTCTTTAACTTCAAGAGGCACAGCCATCAGTGAACGGCTGACAAACCCTGCCTGTTGGTCAACGCCCTTGAATCTATTTAAGGGCGGCTGGTCTTCGTTTTCGATGATCGGACTGCGTGTTCCCACAGCGCGCCCAACTATACCCGCACCAGGCGGCAGACGGTGACCGATCAGGTTTGAAGGCAACGGTCCATCCGTGACTCTAAATACAAGCTCGCCGGTTTGGTCATCCACCAAAACCAAACTACCCGCTTCACAATTTAAGATCCCCACAGCATTTTCGAGGATGTTTTGCAACAAGGGATCCAACTCAAGCGTGGATGTCAATTGACGCGCAATCTCATTTAAGGTGGAGAGCTGGTGAGCGCGCTGTTGCGTCTCCTCCAGCAAGCGCGCTTTTACAATGGCGCCGGCAGTTTGATCTGCTATGGCCTGCAAAAGTTCAAGCTGACCGTGTGTATAAGTAATCGCGCCATCACGGCTACCCACTGCCAAGGATCCGATGGTTTCAGCACCTGCATTAAGCGGCACGCCCATCCAGGCAAAGGTGTTTTTCAATGCAGGGATATGATTGCGCGCCTGACATTCACGGACGTAATCCTGTGTAATAATCGGGCGACTCTTGCGGATCACCTCCGGGCCGAGCCCGGTATTCATCGAAAAAGGCAGGTTCTCACGTTCTTGAATTCGTTCATTATCCTCAACATAAAAGCCGTAGTAGTAATAGTCTCCATCCTTGTGATACAGCGTGATGTGAAAATGTGAGGTGGGTATGATCTGAGCGGTTTGGGCGGAAATTAGTTCGAGAACATCATCGAAGGTCAGGGTTACGTTCACGCCTTGAGCGACGCGGGTAAGCGCATTCATTTCCAGAATTCGACGCTCAAGATGCGCCACAGTTTGCACCCGTTCAATTGCAATGGAGGCCTGGTCGCAGATGTTTTCAAGGAATCTCAAATCACGCGGCGTATATGGTTGACCGGATAATCGCGGTCCTAAGGCCAACCATCCATTTAAACGTTCCTTGCCGGGTAACACAATAAACAAACGCGCGCCAAGCAATGCAAGGCGTGATTGCTCGGATTGCAAGGCTTCTGGCAGGGCGGCAGTATTATCCAAATACAATGGCAATCGTTCGGTTTCAAAGAAACGCGCAAAAGGTCCAGTGGCATTAAAACGGATGTCACTTGTGGCACGGTGGTCAGACCCGGGCAGGGCGGAGAAAACGTCGTTAAGTGAATCGTAGGTATAAACATGGATCCGGCTCGGGGTCAGTGTGGAGGCGATCTGTTCCCGCAGGATTACACCCAGCGAGTTGAGGTCCAGTGCAGTGGTGAGCCGGCGGGAAAAATCTTCCAATTGTTCTGCAAAAGCCCGCTCACCACGGAAGAAGATCATATCCACCAGACTTTGCAAGCGCGAGCGCAACGGCTCAAGCAAAATGGCGATCAAAAAGATATATGCTCCCACCAGATACGAATTGTTTGCAGGCAGGGAATTATTGAAGAGCAGTCCCACGCCTGTAACCAGCAGGGCATATCCGAGCATGACAACTACGGTAAGCAGGGCATACATGAATCCGCGCCGGACGATATCATCCGTGCGGAGGAATCGAAAACGTAAAATGGTATAGCCAATCACCACAGTAAACAATTCGAGCGACAGGAACAAATAGGGCGAAAAAATGGCCGGTTTGTTGAAGCTAATTCCAAGCCAGATGAAGACAGGAACAAATGCAAAAAGCGTGCCGATCAGAATGGCGCGTGCCTGGGTCTTTACCACGGGAGATTGAGCATAAACTGCATGATAAAGATTGATGCAGATGTAAAATAAAATACCAATTGCAATTAGACCATAAATAGATTGCCAACTGTGGATGTAGGCGGTTGGCTGGCTAAAATCAAAAAGTGTGGTAATGGAGTATATGGCCAGAATCAGCCCGGCGAGTAGTCCGCCCCAGCGCAAGTAGGGACGATTGAATAGTGCTCGAGGCTCGAGCGGGAAAACAAGCCCCAGGTTGATCAATGCTCCACCGGCCAGCCCGCAGGCCAGAGTCCACAAGACTGTGAATTCGTGTGTGGTGATCAGGTTAAAATATGCGCCTGTGAGAATGGCGAGTGAGGATGCAAATAAAGAATAGGCGCGCCCGGCAGGCTCATTGCGGCGAAAACCAAAGACCCACATACTAACGACCAGGAATATGGCGCTGAGTATGGCAGGGACAATAAAATAAACCGTTCGGCTGTTGATTGGAAAGGAATACAAAGTGATCTCAAAGGTACGCTCCTCCCCGCTTTTTGAAAGCACGGTTACGGTTATTTCCTCCCCGGGAAAACGTCCTTGCAAAATATCAGTGACATCAGCCGAGCTGCGCACTGGCATATTATTAACAGCAATCAACTGATCGCCAACTTCAACTTTTCTATATAAAACCCATGCAGAGTCTGCCTGGTCCGGGCCGCTGCCGTTGAAAACCAGCGTGTGTTCGTAAAACGCGCCGATGAAAGGCTGTTGCAACCAGCGGTTCGCCAGAAACAAGCCACCTAAAAAGATCAGTACTGCAATGACCTGATACGCGAAGACCACCCACTGAAGAACCTGGCTGATCAAGGATGTCTTGCGTTGAAAGCCAAACTGCGCGACAGGCTGTATGCTTTGTGCGGTCATAATGTCAGGATTTTACACTACAACCCCATCATCAGTGTCAGGTACATTCATGACACAGAAGCAAGGGTAATAAAAAGAGACTACGGGATCCTGTAGTCTCTCAAGGCTGGATAATTATAGATTAAATATCCAGATTCCTGACACTTTTCGCATGAGTTTGGATAAATTTCTTGCGCGGATCTACTGCATCACCCATCAGCATGTCAAAGGTGCGGTCGGCTTCGGCAGCATCTTCCACGGCCACCTGGAGCAGTGTGCGGTTGGTGGGATTCATGGTCGTCTCCCACAATTGGTCGGGATTCATTTCACCAAGACCTTTGTAGCGTTGAAGGTTGGCCTTCTCGCCAATCTCTTTCACAGCCTTGTCCTTTTCCTTATCGCTGTATACATACTTGACCTGGTTCTTGTAAGCAATGCGATATAACGGAGGTTGTGCAATATATAAATGACCGTCTTCGATCAATTGCGGCATATATCGGAAGAAGAACGTGAGCAACAAAGTGCGGATATGACTGCCATCCACATCAGCATCGGTCATGATGATGATACGCCCATAGCGCAGGCCTGCGAGATCAAAGTTATCACCAATGCCCACGCCCAGCGCAGAGATAAGAGACCTGACTTCGTTATTTCCAAGAATTTTATCGAGGCGTGCGCGTTCCGTATTTAAGATCTTACCGCGCAAAGGAAGGATGGCCTGGAAGTGGCGGTCACGTCCTTGTTTGGCTGAGCCGCCGGCCGAATCTCCTTCGACGATATAAAGCTCGGTCTTGGATGAATCACGCTCGGAGCAATCTGCCAGTTTACCGGGCAAGGTAAGTGACTCGAGCGCCGATTTGCGGATGACCAGATCACGCGCCTTGCGGGCCGCATCACGCGCGCGGGCAGAGGTGAGACATTTGGAAATAATTGCCTTCGCCGCTTGTGGATTCTCATCCAGGAAGGTACCAAAGGCTTCCCCCACAACCTGCGTGACGTAGGTCTGCGCTTCGGGGTTCATCAATTTAACTTTTGTTTGGGATTCAAACTGCGGATCCGGATGCTTGATGGAAACAATCGCGGTCAAACCTTCGCGGGTATCATCGCCGGAGAAGTTCGGGTCGGCATCCTTGAGCAAACCATTCTTGCGCGCATAATCATTGACCACACGGGTTAATGAAGAACGCAAACCTGTGAGATGCGTACCACCGTCAATCGTATTGATCGTGTTCGCGAATGAGTACACAGATTCTGTGTAAGAGTCTGTATATTGGATGGCCGCCTCAATGCCAACGCCTTCGATGTCTTTTTCAACATGCACAACAGAATGAAGTCCCTGGCGGTTGCGGTTCAGGTAGCGCACAAACGAAGTGATACCGCCTTCAAAGTAGAAGGTCATTTCACGGTCAGCGCGTTCATCCTTGAACCGAATCGTCACGCCGCGCGTAACGAACGACATTTCACGAAAGCGTTGAACGAGCGTGTCGAAACGAAAATCAATATCTTCTATGAAGATTTGTTTATCAAATTTAAAGGATTGTTTAGTCCCTGTTTCGTCCTTCACCTTTCCAATCTGTTTAATGCTTCCTTGGGGCACGCCGCGCTTGTATTCCTGCCGCCAAACCTTACCATCACGTTTGATCTCTGCAACCATCCACTCAGAGAGAGCATTTACGGCACTGACACCAACACCATGCAAACCGCCGGAGACCTTGTAGCCGCCGCCGCCGAATTTACCGCCTGCGCCGATCACGGTCATGACCACGTCCAGAGTCTCCATCGGCTTGCCGTTGGCGTCCTTTTTGGTGGGATGCGGACCGACAGGGATACCGCGTCCATTATCTTCAATGGTCACACTGCTATCGGGATGTATGGTGATATTGATGGCGGTACAAACACCAGCAAGCGCTTCGTCTATCGCATTATCCACCACTTCATAGACAAGGTGATGTAACGCTTTAATATCCGTACCGCCCACATACATGCCCGGGCGTTTACGAACGTGTTCAATCCCTTCAAGAGCTTGAATGGAACTTACGTCATAATTTATTTTCTTCTCTTTTTCAGCCATAACAACCTCCGGCGAATATTCTTTTGAGCAGAGCAGGCGTTCTCAAACGCCGATTTTGCAAGCGGCACTTTAGAGAACGTGCTTCTACGTAGTGTTTTGCGTAAGTCCTGATTCTATCCAGTTAAGCCTGTTTGACCGCATTGTTCGGGCGCAATTTTTCGATCACGCTTTGCAGCCAGACGCTCATATCGCGATAATAAATGAAACTGCCGGCCAGTAAGGCCGTTGTGACAAAAGAATGACCAAAGATGCCAATCAGGGTCATCCACGAATCTTCCGGGGGAATGTTCCACAAATAGTTCAAACCAAAGGAAAGCAGAAAAACCGCCAGCACGAACATACTGCTCGTGGGAAGTGTAAAGCGGGTCAGTTGAATACTGCTGAGGATGGATGTGATGACATTTTGTTTCTTCACGAAAACCCCATGCGGCCAAAAAAATATAGGTACGATCAACCACATGGAGGCCAGGCTGAGAAACAATACGAATAAATTTGCAAGAAATGCGTTCCACTGAAGCACCAAAAACAGTATTGTGAAAAGCGGAAAACCGACCATGATCAAAAACAGTATGCAAAATATGGAAATAAGAATAGTCTGCAAGATGGCGCTGGAAGAGCGTATGCCAGTTTGATCCGTGGCCGGAATTGCAATCCATGCCACACTGCGGAAGTAAAGTCCGCCGCCGATCCAGCCGAGCAATGTGAGCAGGAAGATCCAGGCAGGCAGGCTCAAACCACTGACCTGCAAAATGGTGGGCACACCCAATGGGGTGGCAGATGACTCCTGGGGCAGGAGCAGGCTTGAAATCCCGATCGGTAGCGTCCGTAAGATCCAGAACAGATTAATGTGTGGAATTGTACGTTCGTACAAATCCAGAAAACCTTGAATATCCTGTGCTGGCACCCCGCCTCTTTGCCAGATCATGACCACATCGTTTTTGATCGAGTTGAAGAGCGTGTCCATTCGCAGGCGTGGACCAAGCCAGAAGAACAGGTTTAACAAGAGCGGTATCAGAATCGCAGTAATGTGAGAAGCGATTATGTCAAAACCCGCTTTGATGGAATTAATAATACCTGGCGGCGGCGGGAGATTTTCTATTCGTGAAACTTCCATAACATTTTGATTCTACCATACCCCTGCTTGCGTTCATGCGCCCGCGCAGGTACAATCTTTTCATGCAAGCGAACCGTTCCAGCCCGCCTTCCGCAGATCGTATTGGTGTTTTGATCGCGTCTGTTTTACTGACTTTTGCGCTGACCAGACTCATCCAATCCCCCCGCCTGACTTTGACCCTTTCCTTGCCCGGTTTTTATTATGCCTTGCCGCTCACACTTGGCACATTCATGACCCTTCTTGCCGCAGCGTTGACAGCCGCAGGGATGGACTGGCTGATCCGCAACCATCCCACACTTGAGAAAAAAACAACCTTTGAGCATCTAATGCTCCCCACGATCACAACTTATGTGATCGGCGCGCTGCTGGCTCTCCTTCCGGAGGGCAGGTCATGGTGGGTGGGATTTGCATTCGGCTCAGTTTTGCTCGTGACTGTTTTTATGGCGGAATATATCGCCGTTGATCCATCCACACCGACTTATGCGCTGGCACGCGCGGGACTCACGGCGCTGGCTTATGCCCTCTTCCTCATCCTTGCCACCTCGCTTCGGTTTTCAGGCGCGCGCATGTTCGTGTTGGTTCCGGCGGTCTTTCTGTTTGCAGGATTGATCTGTCTTCGCATCCTGCATCTTGACGGCACAGATCGTTGGGATTTTCCCTGGGCAATCGGCATTGGCTTGATTTGCGCGCAGATCAGCGCAGGTTTGCATTACTGGCCTCTCACCCCCATTCAATTCGGACTCGCGCTCACAGGCCCGTTTTATGCGCTGACGTTGTTGTCTGTCGACCTTGCAGAAAATATTCCCTGGCGCCGCGCAATGGTTGGCCCAGCTATCATCGTGGGACTGGCGTGGACCACTGCGTTCTTGTTATAGCAATGCAAACCCTTCGCCTTTCAAAAGAACAACTTCAAAAGATGATCGCCTATGTTGATTCGCATGCGCCTCTGGAATCATGCGGACTTTTGGCAGGGCGCGATTCAAAAGTGGAGGCAGTGCTGGAGGTGACGAATCAGGCCCAAAGTCCGCTGCGATACGTGATGGATCCGATTGAGCAGTTGCATGCCTTTGAATGGATCGAATCCAATCAAATGGATTTGCTCGCCATCTTCCACTCGCATCCAACTGGACCTGAAACTGTTTCGCCCGCCGACATCGCGCAGGCCGCCTATGCAGTTATCCACATCATCCTCGCGCGCGTGGACAGTATGTGGCGCGCCCACGCCTTTTGGATTGAAAATGGCAGTTTTCTTGAAGTGCCTTTGCAGGTCGTATAACAAGCAACCATCTTAAAGTTTCTGTGTTTTTATGACTACACTTCATCATTACGAGGCTCGAACAGGCGCGCTGGTTTCGACCGGCTCGACCATCAGGAATTGTAATGACGTAATCTACCGGAGGAGTTTTGATGCAGACTGTAATCAACCTTGGGGTTATCGTTTTGGCGTATCTGTTTGGCTCGATCCCATTTGGATTGTTGATCGTTAAACTAAAAACAGGAATAGATATTCGCGAGGTTGAAAGCGGGCGAACGGGCGGAACGAACGCCATGCGCGCCGCAGGGTTTTGGGCGGGATTCGCAACGGCCATGCTGGATATACTGAAAGGTGCGGGAGCCGTATGGATTGCACAATGGCTCACCCCTGATCATCACTGGGTGCATGTAATCGCCCCCATTGCTGCGATCCTTGGGCATAACCATTCGATCTTTTTGCCCGAGCGTGACGAAAATGGAAAGCTCATTCGCTTGCGCGGCGGCGCGGGCGGAGCGCCCTCCGTCGGCGGCGCCATGGGGCTTTGGCCTGCCTCAATCCTGATCATCCTGCCGCTCGGTATGTTGACCTTCTTCACACTTGGCATCGCTTCTGTGACCACGATGGCCGTGGCTTTGTTTGCCACCATCATCTTCGCCGTCCGCGCCTCTCAGGGACTGATGCCCTGGCTCGACGTCTGGTACGGCGTTGGCGCAGAGATATTGCTCATCTTGGCATTGCGTCCCAATTTGAAGAAATTATTCGAAGGCAACGAACGTATCGTGAAATATAGTTTGAACGGCTGGTTGAGAGCGAGGCGTGAGGGGAAAGAGTCCAGTAATCAGTGA
>DATEDD010000284.1:0-2299 GCA_035286565.1 Anaerolineales bacterium | reverse complement strand
TGGATTTTATTGGATGGTTAAAACAAAAAGCAGTTCCCGTCAATTTGACGGGAACTGCTTACCTGCCTGCTCCTTACTTATTTCTTGGTCGTCTTACGCGCGGAAGGTTTCTTTGCTGCTTTTAGAGGAATTGTATTAGCCTTAGGTTTGGAATCTGAAATTCCACTAAAGAAACTGTAGACGATGACCGCCAGCGTCGCGCCGATCAAGGGGCCAAAGAAATAAATGACATAGGTATTAACATTTGCAAAACCCGGCGCAGTAAAAATAGCGGGACCAAAGGTGCGCGCAGGGTTCAGGGAGGCGCCAGTCAAAGGTCCGCCAGCCAAAATGGCAAAAGCAAGGGTTGTGCCAATGGCCCAGCCGGCCATGTTGCCGCCTTTACCGGCAACGGCAGTATGTAAAATGGTATTCACAAGGAAGAAAGTGAGAATGGCTTCCACTGCCATTGCCAGCATGGGCGCACTGGTTGTCAAGGAACCCACTGTCGCGCCGCCGGAAATATCGCCTGTAAACAGGTTCAATAAAAACGCGGCGAAGATCGCGCCAATAAATTGCGCGATCCAATAGAAGACCGCCTCGCCCCATTTGATCGTGCCATTCAATGCCAGACCAAAGGTCACAGCGGGATTGACGTGCGTGCCCGAGATGTGTCCATAGGCATAAGCGAATACTGCCAAAGTAAAGCCGTGAGCCAGAGCCACGCCCACCAACCCCGCGCCGGCAATGCCCGCGCCTGCGCCAATGAACACCAGCGCGAAGGTGCCGATAAACTCGGAAAGAAAAACTTTTGAATTGAACATTCTGCCTCCTTGGATTTGATTTGAGATTTGAAACCCTTGGGGTCTCGATACGCTACTCGACCAACACTCGATACGCTACGATGAATCCCATTCCCTTGCGCCTGCAAGGAATGACTTGCCTGCCATGATCTTTTTACCAGCAGGCTGGATTTCCTCAAGGATCAATGCGACATCTGAACACATGACAGCGGGTCTGCCCTCGACAGTGAACCTGCTCCCGCTGACCAAGCCTTTCTCTCCACTGACAACGGATGCGCACAACACCTTGAGCGGATTCCCCAGCCACTCAAACCACGCGCCCGGCCACGGATTCATCGCGCGCACACGCCGCTCTAATTCAATGGCAGGTCGTGTGAAATCCAATAAACCATCTTCCTTCTTCAACATCGGCGCATACGTCGCGCCTTCTGCGGGTTGAGGCACAGCGATCAGTTTTCCAGAGATGAAGTCGGGCAGGGTTTCGAGGAGCAGATCCGCTCCCACCGTGGACAATGCTTGTAAAACAGAACCAGTTGTATCGTCAGGTTTGAGGCGGATGGATCTTTTCGCGAGCATGGGACCGGTATCCAGTCCCACATCCATTTGCATAATGGTCACGCCCGTCTCTTTATCCCCTGCCAAAATTGCGGCGTTGACGGGCGCCGCGCCGCGCCAACACGGCAGTAATGATGCGTGGACGTTGATACATCCATACCGCGGCAGATCGAGGATATCTTTTTGTAAGATCTGACCGAAAGCCGCCACAACGATGATCTCCGGCTTCCACGCTTGAAGTTTCTGCATCACTTCAGTCCCGCGTAATTTTTCGGGCTGGAAGATGGGGAGGTTCAATTCAAGCGCTAATTTTTTCACAGGCGGAGATTTCAATTCACGCCCGCGCCCCGAGGCGCGATCTGGCTGGGTGACGACACCCACGACTTGATAATTTCGCCCAGCGGCCAGCGCAGAAAGGCATGGCAGTGCAAAATCAGGCGAACCCATAAAAACAACTTTGATGGACATGTCATGATTTTAACATACAGGAGGGGCGACCCGCCCAGCGGGAGCCACGCTCGCAGATAAATCATGAAGGGTCGCCCCTCCTTTTGGGTGAATTACACTGGTTGCATCATACTGGGATTGGTTGTAAAATACTCCAAATCCAACCACCTTATTCGGAGGAATAAACCATGTCTCAAGAATCAATGAATCCTGAAATCACCAGTGACGACAAGCTGTGGGCAATGCTCGGTTATCTTATCCCTCTCATCGCGCTCGTTGCTCTTTTGATGGAAGAAAAGAAAAATCGCCCCTATGTCAAGTTCAATGCTGTGCAATCCCTCGTAGCCACGGTTGTGCTATCCATTCTCTCAACAGTAACCTGTGGCTTTGGCGCTGTGCTCTTCCTGGTCATGCTTTGGTGGGCCTATCAGGCTTATCAGGGCCAGGATGTCAGGATCCCGATGATCAGCGATTTCATTCGCAAGCAGGGCTGGGCATAACTTTTCCCGCTCACA
>DATEDD010000283.1:0-4559 GCA_035286565.1 Anaerolineales bacterium | reverse complement strand
TATTCGGCTTCAAAGATAGTTTCGGGATTGAATGATTCAAAGCGCTTAAGCATTTCATGATCGAAAATATGAGCGGTTTGCTGATCGTAAAAATGGGAGAGGTCTGTGGAGGCAACGATGACGGCGTTTTTCTTTTTGAGTATATGCGCCAATGCCGCTCCAAGTTTTTTAGCAATCTCTTCTTCCTGAGCGCGCACCATGACCGGCAATAGTTTGAAATCATTTTTGAGGACACGCTGCAAAAAGGGAAGTTCGATTTCGAGCGAATGTTCCTTGTCGTTTGGAAGTGGGGTTATGGGAATGTCAATATTTTTTTGCAGCTCTGCAAGCGCCGCTTGATCCACTTCGATATTGCCAAGCGGCGTGGCGTAGGCTTGATGGCTTGTAGTGATGAGCGCATGAGTTGAATAGTTGTGAAAGGGAGAAAGGATGACAACCAGGTCGGGGCTGAGTCCGCGAAGCGCAGCGAAGGCATGCGCGGCGACTTGCCCCGAATATTTATGCCCGGCGTGAGGGGCAATCACGCCGATAACTTGTCCTTTGAGTTCGGGGAGTTTTACCTTTGCGAGGTACTCGTCCACGCGGGCGGACAGGGATTGGGGTGTCCCTTCGTACCATGTGCCTGCTAGTGCAGACGGGCGGAGGTCGAGCGCGTTCATAAAATTATTGTAGCACCAACTAAACGCAAGCGTTCATAAGGAAATCCCCTAGGCATAAAACGAGTTGTAAACTGAAACCGGCCAGGGGCTTCCAAGACCTTGAATGTCTTGGAAGTCCCTTGGCGAAAAACCTTTTTTTCTGCGAGTTATGGCTGACTGACTTTAAACCAGTCCATTTCGACCTGGATCGGCAGTACATTGAAGGCAGACACGGATACCCCGACCCCGCCTTCGCGCAATGCGTAGGTCTTCTCATTGATCGTATTGACTTCCTTGCCGTTGATGGTCATAGTGAGTTGGGTTCCAGAGCAGGTGAAGGAGTATTCGTTGATGTCTTTGCCCTGTTTGATGTCAGTTGAGCCGCCGTCTGTAATTAGGTTGTAAGCAATATCACCGTCGGCGCCCACTTCCGCGTAGAAAACATCGTATAGGCCGCTGTTGGCGATGTTGAACTCGTACCAACCGACCTCAGGGTCGTAACGGCAGATGAGGCTCACGGAGTTGCTGTTCTTCCCGCGGTTGTCCGCCCGGACCTCCACCTTCACGTCGGTATAGGAAAAGCCCTGATAGAACAGGTAGTAGTACACCTGCTCGCTTTCGAAATCCCAGACAAGTTTTCCATCTTGGGGTTCAACGGTTACCTTATCGAGATCGGCGGCATCGGAACCAGTGACCGTGAAAATGTACCAGGCGTCGGAAAGGGGTGAGTCGAACTCCTCAGTGAAAAACTCCTGGACCTCCGGTGGCGACGTCGGTGGTGGTCCCTCAGTCGGTTGTACGATGGGCGCGCTGGATGGCGGGACGGGAATGTCTGGCTGAGGTGCGCTGGTTGGTGAGCTCGAGGTGCTGCAAGCCAGGCTGACAGCCATAAGCATGGCAACAAAGGCGAAGATCATGCGAAATTGTGATTTCATAATAATTCTCCTTTTCCGATTGCTGGTTTTCTGCAAGGATACATCATAAATTAGTAAAATGGAAGGCACTTGGGGAAGATCCGGTAACTCTCAATATGAATGCTAAACTTCGTGTGTTGCTACCGTGCAGTGACCTGGACCATGCGAGGCGCTCTGGTTTCAGCGTTTGTTGGTGTGCTCGCAAAATTGACCCATGCCTCGAATTATCCATCGCTTGTGGCATGCACTTCCTCAAATTTAAAAAGGCAACCCCAGAATTGTCCTTGACAAAATTCAGTCGCTGAATTATGATTGCAGTCAATAAAGTCTATTGGATTACTAGGAGTTATAAACAAAACATGAGACTTTCCAAGCGCGGCGAATACGGTTTAAGGGCAATGATCGTTCTGGCGGAACCCGTCGAAAAGAACACCATGCCTGTGGTGCAGATCAAGGAGATCGCTCAACGTGAGCAGATTTCCTCCAAATTTCTTGAGCAGATTTTACTCTCACTTAAGAACGCGGGCATGCTTCACAGCAAAATGGGCGTGGGCGGCGGGTATTACCTGGCCAGGTCCCCCAGTGAGATCACCCTCGGACAAATTTTTCGTGTATTGGATGGACCGGTCGCTCCGATCAAATGTGTCAGCCAGATGTCGTATGAACCATGCGGCTGTCCCGATGAGCAGACTTGCGGCTTGCGGTTGGTAATGGGTGATGTGCGTAACGCCATCGCCGACATTCTCGATAACACCAGCCTCGCCGATGTAACCAAGCGGCAGAGTTCTGTCCGTAAGAAGCTTGGCATCAAATAAGGTAATAAACCTGCGTACGGGGGAGCGCATTTTTATTTACCCTAAAAGTATACTAGTACTATAGACTTTATATAATACTGAGGTTCAGACATACATGTTACAAAAAATAAGGAGAATTATAAATGGAACTGACTTTTCTTTTGTATGTGTTGGTGGGATTCATTGCACAAATGATCGACGGCGCTTTGGGCATGGCTTATGGCGTGAGCTCAAACACATTTTTACTCAGCCTGGGGATTCCACCTGCGGCGGCCTCCGCCAGCGTGCACATGGCGGAGGTGGTGACAACGGGGATTTCAGGTTTCTCACACTGGAAATTGGGAAATGTAAATTGGAGCCTGGTCAAGCGCCTGTTGATTCCCGGCGTGATCGGCGGCGTGGCCGGGGCATACCTGCTCACAACGTTCGATGGCAACATCATCAAGCCTTACATTTCAGCCTACCTGCTCATCATGGGGATCGTCATCATTGTCAAAGCCTTCAACATGAAGAAGGAGCACAACGAGAATGAATATCATGGCCCCACAATCAGCCTGCTCGGTCTGATTGGCGGATTCTGTGATGCAATTGGCGGCGGCGGATGGGGTCCGGTTGTGACAACGACGCTGGTGGCGCGCGGCAAACATCCGCGCCTGACCATTGGATCGGTCAACTTTTCGGAATTCTTTGTCACCTTTGCAGAATCAGTCACATTTGTGCTGGCATTGAATTTTTTCGAATATTGGCAGATCATTTTGGGATTGTTGATCGGCGGTGGGATTGCTGCGCCGATCGCAGCGGTGGCGGCAAAGAAAATACCTATCAAGGCATTGATG
Organism: Anaerolineales bacterium; assembly: GCA_035286565.1. Classification (GTDB taxonomy): domain Bacteria; phylum Chloroflexota; class Anaerolineae; order Anaerolineales; family Villigracilaceae; genus Villigracilis. Next base: position 1,377 of record DATEDD010000283.1, on the reverse strand, counting down.
ATCTTCGTCGGGACGCTCATCATCATCCTGAGCATCCGCACAATTTATTTGACCTTGAAATAAAAAAGATATTATGAATGTCCCGCAGGTTTGTTTTTCGATAGAATGTAATCTACAAAGACAAACCTGCGGGACGGTGCTTCTACCAGATGCCCGGTATCAAGCGGTACTTCGTCTTTTGGGCGAATTCGCTGTAGCCGGGCAATTCCGCCTGCAAGGTTTTATCTTCCAGCGCCGTACGAATCACCATTACAACCATAAGCAAAACAGCGGGAATAAATGCCCAAAGCGAATCCAATAAAAGAGGGATAAATAAATATCCAAACAGGCCGCCTGCATATCCCGGATGGCGCATGATTCGATATGGTCCTGTGGAGATGACATGATGTCCGCGCTCGGTTTGGATGCGGACGGTGCCGGAGAAGAAGCGGTTTTCAATCAGCGCCCAGGAGGAAAAGCCATATCCAATCACAATGCCAAACAGCGCAATGATATTTACTCCTGTTGAAAAAGCAGATGACCAACCATAGGTTTGATCCAGCCCAGCGACCACTAAAATTAGAATTGACCCCAATCCCAATAGCGGCGCGAGGACTTTATCCCATGGCTTGGTATCTTTTGCCTGCATAAAACGGGCACGTTCTGCGATCAAATCTGGATGCTTTCGCGCTACAATGAGACGACTGAAGACAAAAGCCAGAATGCTTGCGATAGAATAGGCCCATGCCTGCCACCAATCCCATTGACTGGAAATAATCATGGGGATAAACGGGGCAATCAGGACAACGATCACCATTTGCACAATTGCGCGCCAAACAACAGGTTTGTTTTGTTCAATCATAATTTCCTCCTTAACCATTATAATGACCAAAGACACTGGATACAACCATGAAACTTATTCGTATTACCGTATTAACTTTAGTCGTCGCGCTGGCATTCTCTACTTTGGCCCACGCGCAGAGTGATGAACCTCTGGCAATTATCATGACCGCCGATGGTCCTATCATGCCGCCCATGCTGGAGTATTTTGAACGCGGTATTGAAACCGCCGAACAGCGCAATGCGGAAGTGATCATCCTGCAACTCAACACACCCGGCGGAAGCGTGGATACCATGTTGGAGATCATTCAGGTGATGCGCGCCAGCAGGGTGCCTATGGTTGTGTATGTTTCACCCAATGATGCGATTGCAGGAAGCGCAGGTGCGCTAATTACAATGGCCGGACACGCTTCGGCCATGGCTCCCAAGACCGCCATCGGTGCGGCCAGCCCGATTGATAGTTCTGGCGCGGATGTTGAATCAACGCTGGGAACAAAAATCAAAGAAATATTGAAAGCCCGTGTACGCACATTAGTGGAAGAGCGTGGAACGAAAGCC
>DATEDD010000282.1:0-2747 GCA_035286565.1 Anaerolineales bacterium | reverse complement strand
GAAAAGGTTAAGTTGGCGGGCGGGCATGTTCATTGGGCGGAAACAGCCGAGGACGCGCGCCGAATCGTGCTTCAAATCGCGAAAGCACACAACGTCAAAACGGCAGTCAAATCAAAGTCCATGGCGACCGAGGAAATTGGTTTGAACCATGCCCTCGGAGCGGCAGGTATCGAAGCGCTGGAAACTGATCTGGGCGAGTACATCATCCAACTGGCGGGTACGGGTCCATCACATATCATCGTTCCTGCAGTGCATCTCAAGAAGGAAGAGATCGCCGCGCTTTTCAGCGAGAAACTCGACATCCATGCACCTGCAGACCCCATTGAACTGGCGCGCATCGCCCGCGAAATTCTGCGCGAAAAATTTCTCGATGCCGGAATGGGAATCTCGGGCGGCAACTTCCTTGTCGCTGAAACAGGGACGCTGGTGATGGTCACAAATGAGGGGAATGGGCGCATGTGCACCACTTTGCCCGACCTGCATGTTGCCGTGGTTGGCATTGACAAAGTGATTCCTGATTGGGAGTCGCTCACGGTCTTTCTCAAGCTGCTGGCGCGCTCCGCCACAGGTCAAAAACTTTCCACCTATACACAATTTATTACAGGCCCGCGCCGCGCCGAAGGGGAGTTTGGCCCCAGGGAATTTCATCTCGTGCTTCTGGATAATGGCCGCTCCAAAGTTCTCAAAGATCCCGTTGGCCGCGAAGTTTTCAAATGCATCCGTTGTGGTGCATGCGCCAACGTCTGTCCTGTTTATAAAAATGTAGGCGGTTTCGCGTATGGTTGGTTTATTTCTGGTCCCATCGGTGCGATCCTGTCACCGCAAATGCTTGGCACACAAACGGCGCGCGAGCTTCCTTATGCGTCCACACTTTGTGGCGCCTGCGCCGATGTCTGTCCCGTCAAAATTCCCATCCCCGCCATTCTTCGCCACCTCCGCCGACGCGTGGCGCAAGGTGACGAATTTGCGGGACCGACTCTTCCCGCGCCCATCCGTGTCACTGCCAGCATCGCAGCATTTGCCCTCGCGCAAAACCGGCTCTATCGATTTGGCACACGCCTCCTGCCCCTTCTCATGTCCATCTTCAAGCGCGGCGATTGGATTCCCAACGCGCCCTACCCTCTCAACCGCTGGACAAAAGCACGGCCACTGCCTCCATTCACTGCTCAATTCCGGGGATGGTGGAATGTGCGTTCCTCCAAGCGGAAGGATTCCGCCCGATGACGAATCCCGTTATCGAAAACATTCGCCGCTCTTTGGGGCGCACCGTTCAGACTCCTCTCAGCCTGCCTCCCGCCATCTATGAGTCGCGCCAACCCGAATCAGTAGACTCCGAAACCGAGCGATTCCTCGACGAAGTCAAGAAACTCTCCGGTGTCGGCCAAAGAATCTCACCGAGTGGAATCGCCGACGCATTGAAAGCACTTGTTTCTGAACAGCATATTCAAAAAGCGACTGTTTGGGATACATCATATCTGAAGCAACTTGGCATTGCTGATTCTCTCGGCTCTCTTGGCGTGGAACTCGTCTCTCCCAACTCTGATAAATATGATATGGCGCTCTGCGATCTCGGCATTACCGAAGCGGATTTCATCCTTCCTGAAACAGGAACCCTCGTCCTGCGTTCCTCTTCGGAAAAACCGCGTGGCGTTTCCCTGCTGCCGCGCATACATCTGGCAATTGTCCGCCCTGAAATGTTGCGGGCGGATATGCATCAAGTCTTTGCAGAAGCGAAGGATCACCACTACCTTGTCTTTATCACTGGTCCCAGTCGTACAGCAGATATTGAGTTGACAGTCACACTGGGTGTGCATGGCCCAAAAAATTTATACGTGTGGATGATACGCGGATAGATTGGCAAAAAGCCGACCTTCACCTGTGTTTTGCTCACGCAAGCAAATCAGCGCCCACTCAAAAGTAAACAGCTCAACTAATCACGGTGTGCGTATTGTAGTATCATGAAATTGGATATGACAATGTGGGGATAAGCGTCCAAGCATGAGAAGCTTTCACTCCCCTTTGACAACTGCCAAACAAGCAAATTAATCTAACCAAACAGACAAATAGTATAATTTTGTCATTTCTCATCGGCAAAAGATACTCTAAATCAGCGTCTGTTAGTCCTATTTTATCCTAGAATATGTTGAACAGCCTGGTCTAAATAATCAATATGAAGCAATAAATCAACAATGATAGCGTTTACCACCCGCCAGAGAGAGATACTCAAGATCATTCTTGATGTCAACCGGCCAATTGGTTCCATTGAACTGGCAAAATTGCTTCACATTACACCGAGACAGGTGAATTACAACATGAAGGGGGTAAAAGTTTGGCTACAGCAACACGGTCAGGACTTGAATGTCTTGCCAGGGGTCGGTTTTGCGGTCAACCTGACCGCCGATCAAACACGGGCGCTATTTCAAAAAATTCATATTCATTCCGAGGTTCAGATTGTTCTTTCTGTTAGTCAACGCCAGCAATTACTGGCGTTGTTTTTATTAACCAGGACCGACCCGTTCATTCTTGCCCAGCTGGAACAAATTTCACATGTCTCACGGATGACGATCCTGAAAGACCTGGATGAAATTGACAATTGGTTTCAGAAGCAAAAAATCAAACTCATTCGTAAACCACACTTTGGCATTCAGGTAAGTGGAGCGGAGCACGATTGCCAGCAGGCATTGGCTGAATTGTTATGGGGGGAGGCGCCTTTCAGCAATGATCCCGTCACGAAAATTACTCACTCG
>DATEDD010000281.1:0-5862 GCA_035286565.1 Anaerolineales bacterium | reverse complement strand
CTTGCAGGGGTAGGTATTTCAAGTAGGCCAAGGTTCAGGAATGAAACGACCCAAAGGTAATTGTCTTTGGGCAATGAGAGCGGTTATGATAATCATTATTCCGCGATGAAAACAAGAAAGATAACGTACATATGAATTTTTAGGAGCGTGACGCCGAGCAACATGATTTTCAGGTAAAGCATCAAAAGAGCTAGCAGGAATGTTCGCATCAGCTTCTCCTCCGACACTCAGAACCCAAAGGGTTGCAACGGCAATTGCTAACCAGAAACGAGTTGCTCTTTCAGGGTCAATCATACGAGTATATTGCCATTGCCAGCCTGCACTTTTGATATGCTTGAAGCCAGATTCAATCCAAGCTCGAAGTCCATACCAGCATGGTAAGGTCTGATCGGGAGGTAAGTCAGTTAGGACTAGCCAGGGTTTTTCAAACCCTTCTTCCCATTGAACCAAAAGGGTGGCTTCTAATGAGTTTGTCTTGAAACAAGTGCCTGCTCCAGACCAAGTACATCCAGGTTGTCGAAAAGATAAGTGCAAGGCTTTGAATTCTTTTTCGTCTTTTGGGCGAAAGAAAATCCTGTCATTGATGCGCAAAAACGGATGCCATTTGCACTTTTGGATGGCTTCAAACAGCCAACTGGCATATAAACCGCGATCTGCCATCACAATCACCACCCAATCTTCTGGGATCATATCTTGAAAATGAGAAAACAAATCCAACCAAGGCTCTTTCCAAGACCCCTTTTCAGCGGCTGGCAAAACACGCCAGGCAACAGGAATGGCACAACCTCGATATACAACACTAACCACCAAAACGACCAAGACTTGTCCGAGACTGGTTGCATCCATCGCCAGAGCTAAACGCCTTTCATTGACAGGCCACCAAGATAATATCCATTGTAGTAATGGCACAAAACTACTGCTCACTTCTAGCTCACATCGCCCTTCTCCACGTTTATCATCCTTAGCGTAATACCATTCTCGTATTCGTTGGCGAACACTGTTTTCTTTTTCACCGACTAACATTGCCAGACTGCTTGAGACTGAAGTCAGACCACATGAATGCGAAATTACCATTCCAAAACTCCAAAGTGCCAACACGGTCGCTTGAGGAGCACTCAAATGCGGCATGTGTTCAGTGACAATTTTCTTCCATTCTTCCAGTGCGCTTATGGTATAAATATTTTGCTCCGATGTTGATCTGAATTTAGTGTCCAAACCAAATTCTAATCTCAATATCGGAGCTTTTCAAAATACCTACCCTTGTAAGGAATGGACCTCTCCCCGATGGTGATGATTTTTCGGCGGGACGGTTTGCCCCTCTCCTGAAGGAGATGGCATGGGGTTGAGTCCTATCTTGTCCGCTGGTGGGGAGGTTGTTGGGTCAAATGAAAACGGTCTCGGGTGGGATGTGACGCTGGGCTAAAGCCGCTTGCTCAGTGCATGGAAGCCCTTCGGGCTGAGGAGCGAGTCGGTTTGAATCGACTTTCATGAACTGAGGCAGGGACGCTACGCGGTCCCGCCAATTCGGGAGTGAAAAACGGCATTGCGGTCAAATTGTCATCGTGCTAAACTATGGATATGGATTTCGAGATCATTGGGAACATTGAAGCCATTGAAACCATCGCTGTCGGTTCAAGTATCCGTGTTCTTGCCTATCTGCAAAAAGTCCATGGACGCGGGAGATGGCGTAAACTTAAAGGCGTTGCCAGCGTCAGAATCCCAAACGGACAAATCCGCCGTGTGGAACTTCACTGGTACGAAGCACATGGAATCGGTCGAAAAGACATGAAGATCAAGCAATATCTGGATGAATAATTATGAATACAAAAAAACGATATGCCCTTTGCATTAATAATAAAGATTACGAAGCCTCTCTTATTCCGCGCAAAATTTACGAAATCATTCCCGACGAGCGCGCTGAACAAGATGACTTTGTTCGAGTCGTTGACGAAAGCGGCGAAGATTATCTCTTCCACAATAGCCATTTCGTCTTTTTGGAATTACCTTTGGAAGTTGAGCAGGCTTTGGTCACTGCATAATCATATGGCATAAGTAATAAAAAATCTCGGAGACTTTCATCTCCGAGATTTTTTATGCGCTGTTTCGGGGTGATGGGCAAGTGCGGTTGTGCCCTGCCCCACCCGTCCTTCGGACACCCTCCCCCGCGAAGCGTCCGCAAGGGAGATTGCAGGGGACCTCACCCAGATGGTGACAATTAATCGACGGGACGGTTTGCCCCTCTCCCAAGGGAGAGGGCATGGTGTTGAGTCCTATCTTGTCCGCTGGCGCGGATATTGTTGGGTCAAATGAAAAACGGTCTCGGAGGTAATGTCAACGGGACCGTTTTTTTTATTCTTCGTATGCTTTCAAGAAGTCATCTCGTGAAATCCCCGATTGAGAGAGAATTGTCCGCAAAGTGGAATTTTTCAACGTGCGGTGATTGGGCATGGTCAACGGTGTATGTGTCCCGTCTGCATTTTCGCGAGACATGGAGATGTGATTACCTTCTCGCACAAGTTGAAACCCAAGGCGCTCAAACGCTTTGATGACTTTTGCTTTGGGAGCGTCCACGGGAAATTTGGGCATTAGACGGTGATCCCTGCTTCAGCGATGAAGGCTTCCAACACGGGAGTTTCTGATTCAAATACTTCCGCACCAAAGGTCTCGATATGAAACTCGATAGCAGATTTTACATCCGCGAGTGCGTCTTCGTAGGTGTCGCCTTCGCCGACTACAACTCCCTTCACCCCAAGCGGATATGCTACATAGCCATCAGAATGTTTTTCAACAATAATTTTAAATTGTTTTGTCATCTCGTATTACCTTTCAATTTGAACGGAGATCATTGTCCGCGAGACGGGTGCGGCTGATATAAAGTTGCGCGTCCATGCCGAGCGCGGGATACGGCAAGATTCCAGCTACATCACGCCATTTACGACGCATTTTTTTGCGAGCAGGCATTTCATTACGAACACCTTGAATCAAACGGCTCGCTAATAAAAGCCGTTCGGAAGGCGTAAGTTTGTCTGCGCGTTTGAGAAGTTGGTCAATATTTTGAATAGCCATGGTAAACCCTTCAATCTCTGAGAATATTATACCGTTATATGGGAGGATGTAAAAAACGGCCTCGGACGCAATGTCAACGAGCCCAACCCGACCTTCGGTCACACTCACTAAATCCACGAGGAAAGGTAATGAGCAAGGCTAAGTTCCCATTGCGAATTTAGTGAGAGATAGAAGGAGGGATATTCTTTGACCCTGCAGAGGGTAATTGGGTATAGGATAAAAATCTGGTCCCACTGGCATTATCCACAGTACGTAGTACAATGAAATCAGATTACCAAATGGTGAAAGAGTTTGTAAATTTTGTTTTGCCGTATGCGGGAAAATAAACAGTCATTTGTAAACAAAATTATAAAGCTCCCAATGATTGGAAATACCTGAAATGCACCACACTGAGAAGGTGCGATAAGCATTTAATAAAGATAGGAGAAATACATCATGATGAACAGAGCGATATTCGAAGAAAAATGGGCATTGATCCGCGGGCAGATCAATGCCAAATGGAGCCTGATGGTTGAGTATGACCTGATCAAAGTGGACAAAGCAGATGTGAAGTTCGACAAATTCACCACCATGCTTCAAGTTAAATATGGGTATACCCGTCAGAATGCCAGGGATGAAATCGGCAAGCTCTGGGCAGAATACGAAGCCAAAAACAAAAGTAAAGCTTAACTACACAAAAAGAAAACCATTGGACCCAACACTAGTCAAGACGAAACCAAGCGGCCATCGAAAGGTGTGCGCAAACATAATCGAATGGCAAAACAGGAAATCCGTAAAAACAGCTTTCCAAGTACTGAAGCCAAAATAGAAGGCACCCTGCATAAAAACGGAAAAATTGATGAAAAAATATGGAACCCACAGTTCCAATTTTTGTTTCAAATTTGGAAAGATTGAAGTTTGGTAAACAGCCCACGTTACGACAACTCTGCAATTACGAGCATTTTAATATTCAAGAAATCCAAAATTTCAATTTATTTACTTTGTGCTATAATTTCACAGCTATGAAATATCAATCCACCTTCGCCAATAATAATGATAACGATAATGACGATCCCAGAATCGTTGGGCGAAGCTTTGCTGGTTGATGGAACACTCAAGTCAAAACCTGTCGCCCGACGCAAATGCGAAGGGCGATTTATTTTATCTACATCACATGTCATTGCGAGGAGGGCGCTCTTCCCGACGACACTTGCGCCGTACGCCAGTGCGGTGAGCAATTTCCTCGCTAAGGTGGGGATTGCTTCGGGCTAGCGCCCTCGCAATGACATAATCAAACTGGAGGCGCACTATGTACAGAACTCATACCTGTGGAGAATTACGTGCCAGCCACGCAGGACAAACCGTTACGCTTTCTGGCTGGGTGAATCGCCGCCGCGATCATGGCGGACTTGCATTCTTTGATCTGCGTGACCGTGCGGGAATCGTTCAAATCACGATTAACCCGGATTTACCAAAAGAAACATTGGATATCGTCGCGAATGTCCGCTTTGAGTGGGTATTGCAAATCGAAGGCCTGGTACAGTTACGCCCCGATGGCATGAAGAATCCTAAAATGGAAACGGGTGAAATTGAGATCATTGCGCGCGAAGTGAAAGTATTGAATCCCGCAAAGACTCTGCCCTTCATGGTCAGCGGTGACAATGACCTGCCCGACGAAAACACACGTCTCAAATATCGTTATCTTGACCTGCGCCGCGAACGCATGACCCGTAACATGGTTCTACGTCACAATGTCATCAAATTCATGCGTGATTATCTTGATGAGAAAGGCTTCATCGAGATTGAAACGCCGATCATGTTCAAAGCCACACCCGAAGGCGCGCGCGACTACCTCGTACCCTCCCGCCTCTATCCTGGACAGTTCTACGCCCTGCCGCAATCTCCCCAGCAGTTGAAGCAACTGCTCATGGTCGGTGGCATGGACAAGTATTTCCAGATCGCGCGTTGTTTCCGCGATGAAGACCTGCGCGGTGACCGTCAGCCTGAGTTCACACAACTCGATCTTGAAATGTCCTTCGTTCATCGGGATGATGTGCTCGCACTTGTTGAAGACCTATTCACCAAAATGATTCCCGCTGTCACACCGCATAAGAAATTGCTTTCATCGCCGTGGCCAAAATTCTCACATCATGAAGTGCTGGAGAAATACGGATCGGATAAGCCAGACCTGCGCTTCGGAATGGAATTATTCGAATTGAATGATATCTTTACCAAGAGTGAATTCCGCGTCTTTCAATCCACGCTGGACGCGCAGCGTGGCGGCGTGATCAAGTGTATTGTTGCCCCCCGATCTGCGGACATGTCTCGCAAGGAAGTGGACGCGCTCACAGAAGTGGCGAAGACTCTCGGGGCGAAGGGAATGCCCACGTTGGCGATCACAGCCGAGGGCGTGAAAGGCAGCGCGTCGAAATTTGTCACACCTGAAGAAGTTGAGTCGCTCAAATCCAAGACAGGCGCGAAAGAAGGCGACCTCATCGTCTTTGCAACAGATGAGCGTAAAGTTGCCAACAAAGTTTTGGGCGGACTGTGCCTGTGGTTCCGCGACAAATCAGATTTAGCAGATAAAGACATGATGGCATTCGCATGGATCGTGGACTTCCCATTCTTCGCGTGGAATGAAGAAAACAAGGCTTGGGAATCGGAGCATCACCCCTTCACCATGCCGAAGATGGAAGACCTGCCCAAGTTTGACACCGACCCTGGCGAAGTTTTGTCTGACGCGTACGACATGGTCTGCAATGGATACGAGACGGCGTCGGGTTCAATCCGTATTCATCGCCGCGACATTCAAATGAA
>DATEDD010000280.1:0-3083 GCA_035286565.1 Anaerolineales bacterium | reverse complement strand
AAAGATCGACCGCACCTACCAACTCAACTTCGGCGGCAATACCGATTTCCTCAACATGCTCGAGCGCGAACGTCTCGAAAGCAAAAAGATCTCCAAGACCAATGCCGTCACCAGCATGATTCCTTATAAGCTTGATCCAGGCAACGTACATGTCGGTCCAAGCGACCACGTCCCCTGGCTGACAGACCGCAAGTGGTGCTATATCCGCATGGAAGGCACAACCTTTGGCAACGTACCGCTCAATTTGGAACTCAAACTCGAAGTGTGGGACAGCCCCAACTCTGCTGGCGTAATTATAGACGCCGTGCGCTGTGCCAAGATCGCGCTAGACCGCGAACTTGCAGGCCCCATCATTGGCCCATCCTCTTATTTCTTCAAAACACCGCCCAAGCAATTCAAGGATGAGTTCGCCCACCAAAAAGTGGAAGATTTTATTGCAGGAAGAAGTGATGAGTGAACAGTGATCAGTGAACAGTAACCAGTGTGTGGGACGTTTGCAAAATGCAGACGTCCTATTTTTTCAGGTAGAATTCAGGATATGAATACCAATTACCAATTACCAATTACGACTTACATATCGCGACCAAAACAGCGCTTCCTTCTTAACCTGAGCCTGCTTGTCCTGCTGTTGGCGGGTTGCCAGCCCAAGCCTGCCGCCACCGACCCGGCCATCATACAAACAACTGCGTTTGAAACTGCCCTCGCGCAGATCAGCATCCCCACAGCATCGTCCCCGCAGGGGGAAACACAATTGCCAACCGAACCACCCGTTCCAACCGCAACCCTTCCTCGCACACCGCCAGCATTACCTGCAACCTATCAAACCTCCATTTTGAAACCGCACGACATCCCGCGCACATACACAGCGGATACATGCCAATATTTACAAAATAAATGGAACCCAAACAACTCTGCGCCTGGGACAGTGGTAATGATCATCATGTTCCACGGCATCAACAAAGGTGAAGCGAGTGGAGATGACATTACTGTCACTCAGCACAATAAACTTATGAACGATCTTTATGAAATGGGATTCGGAGCGATCAACATGCAACAAATGGCAGACTTCATGTACAACAACGCCAGGATCCCACAACGCTCCGTCCTGTTAATCGTGGATGATCGTCATTTTGCGCAATATTTCAATGACCACTTCCGCCCGTATTATGATCAATGGGGATGGCAAGTTGTAAATGGATATATCGGCATTGATGAACGTGTTGACTTGTGGACGGAAAACGCCGCGCTCTCCGCCGAAGGTTGGGTGGATTATCAATCGCATGGCTATATCCATAACATTCCCATCACCGATTCTGCTTCAGACGAATTCATCACCAGTGAAATGGGCGGAGCGATCGCATCCATTCAAAAATATATGAATAAAACCCCGATTGGTTACATCTGGCCTGGCGGAGGGTTCACTGCTCGCGCAGTTGAAATCGGTACGCTATTGGGATACAAACTTGGCTTCACCGTCAACCCTCGCGGTCCCGTCATGTATAACTGGGTCCCGCAGGCAGATACGATCAACGATTCAAATCCTTATGCGATTCCCGAAACCCCTGCCAATAATCCGCTCATGACCCTGCCCCGTTACTGGAGCACCGATGCGCGCGAAAATATTGATGCTGTCCGAGTCATCGCACAGGAAGCCGCGCAATACGCAGAACAGAACAAAGCCATCGAGCTCGAATATTATGATATTGTCTGCGCGCCCACATACGGGCCGATCCCGTCCACACCATAGACGAAAATAAAAAAATCCGCAAGTAAGTAGGGTGACAAGACTTTCAGTTGCCCTGCTTTTTTTCATTGCCTGAAATTAGTTTACAATGTAACGCCTATGAATAAGCAGACTGACTCAATTAAACCCATCCTTTACCGATTCACCCTCATCGTATTAATAGTATTTGTCCTGGTTTCCTGCGAGCCATTCTCATCGCATTCCGCTATTCAAACAGAATTACCATTACTAACGGTCACCACTCTCGCAGAAATGCCCGAGGCCGCAACTGTCACATCGCCCGCTCTCCCGCCAACATTTGAAACCACATTATTAAATCCGTTGGATACGCCGCGAACCTACCTGTATGAAACCTGCCGGTTTTTACGAAACAAGTGGAAACCAGCAAATGCCGAACCTGGCACGGTGGTGATGATTATCATGTTCGGCAAAATACAAGCCGGTCCAGTGACAAATCCAAACGGAATTAATGTTTGGGATTTCACGAAAACAATGCAGGAACTCAAATTCCAGGGCTTTGAAGCCATTAGCATGAGGGACTTCCTTTTTTTCATCGAACGAAATGCAGAAATTCCTCCGCGTTCGGTATTGATCATTCAGGACGGCAATTTCGAGGAAGAATATTTTTACAGGTATTACCGCGAATTTTGGGAAAACTGGGGGTGGCCTGTCGTCAATGGCTGGCAGAGTAATATCGAAACACCCGAAACACTGTCGCGGGAAAATATCAACATGGAGTATGAAGGCTGGGTAGACCATCAAGCCTATGGAGTTATGCCAGATACAAAGTTATCCGATGAATCTGCAAAGACTGTCATTGCGCGCGAACTACAAGGCTCACTAGCTGGTTTTGCTAATATATACGGAAAGACCCCCATAGCATTTATCTGGCCCAACGGCGGCATTGGCCTGCGTCCGGTGACAGCGGCGCGCCTGCTCGGCTATCAACTCGGCTTCACTGCAAACTCACGCGGACCGGTTATGTATAACTGGATTCCACTCTCAGATAAAATAGATTCCGAACGCCCAGAGTATATTCCGGAAGTTAATATCAATGATCCATTAATGACTCTGCCGCGCTACTCGCCAGGGCAAGCCTATGATGCAATTGACCAGGTACGCGCAATCGGTGATGAAGCCTCCGCCTACGCGCGAGCCAATAAAGAGATAGAGCACAAATACTATGAAATTGTATGCAGTGAAACATACGGCCCCATGCCGACTCCATAGTCTTTCAGGAGATTCCAAATGTCAGATTGTATCTTTTGCAAAATCATCAAAGGCGATATCCCCAGCGCAAATGTATACCGCGACGAGCAGGTGACCGCCTTCCGCGATA
>DATEDD010000279.1:0-2669 GCA_035286565.1 Anaerolineales bacterium | reverse complement strand
CCGCGAACTCCGCAACTCCCAGTGGTGGAAGCGGAAGCGCTCCACAGGCGTCTGTCACTATTGCGGAAGAACGTTCAAGCCTCAGGAACTGACCATGGACCACCTTATTCCGATCGTGCGCGGCGGCAAATCAGCGCAGGGAAACCTCGTGCCCGCGTGCAAGGAGTGCAACAACAAAAAAAAATATCTCCTCCCCATGGAATGGGAGGAGTATTTGGAGGCGTTGCAAAAATAATTTTGTCTAGTGGTCAGGCGTATGGACGCAATAACGGGTAAAAAGTTCGAAATCACCCAGTCCTTCGCCCGCTGAATGCCAAGTACCCGGACAACGTCGTCGTTTCCGCTTCGGTTATGCCGTTGTACTGCTGAAAGGTGATGACCAGTTGCGGTTCAAATGCCCGGCTTGTCACTGGTAAAGAAACGAACCCTTATCTCTATCCTTATAATACTGTAAATCCAATTGCGCTTAGATAATCGTAGGTCGCGTCATAAAATGTGGGGTTACGAGTATGGTCCGAAAACTCCCCGGGGGGAACAACGATGACCATTCCCTGACGAGCCCTTGTTAGCAAAACTCGATACGCATTTTTTAAGTAGTTTTTTCTCTCTTCTTTTCGTATATGGTTCCAACGATCTCCACGGAACGACCAATGCGCCCATCCTTTATCAGAATACCGTAAATCAGCATCCCAGGCTACACATACCCAGTCAAGCTCAAGCCCTTGCACGTGGAATTCTGTAGCAACATCTTCAAGATAGTATGAAGATCGAACATCCTCCTTGGTATCAAGAAACCAATGAATCGGATCCATAGGTGATTTTACGTCGATTGCATGAGGCTTCAACCGCTCCGCCTGAGACGAAACAACCATACCGTAACGTTCCGAACCATTGGCCTGTCTTTTCAACCACTGCTTCGCTTTGCAAAAATCACGAGTAAGTACAATCGGATATTTTGCCTTTACCCTATCGTGCGTTTTCCTTGCTGCTTCAACTTCAAGATCGAGCATCTGCTTAACTAATAGCGACACATCCTCTGCTCTGTATGAACGCATCGATACTGCGAGATGCAGTTCTTCTTTGTGAATAACATTGCTGCGCGATGTTAACGCATCCAACATATCTCCAGCGCCGTATTCGCTGTCCGTCAATCGAGGAGAGATATAGACATGCCAATCCGGAAATACCCTATTTAGCGATTCTATCCACTCACCAATACCAGCTTCACCGGTATTAATTTCCTGGCCACCACCTACAAGACACACGACGACGGCCCAATCCGAGTGACGATTTAGGCATGACATGAGAAATTCAGGTTCAGATTGATTGAAGCCAGGCGTATCTTTCTTTCTCTGCATAAATGCGGCGGTCTGTTCTAAATTCCATGCTCGCTGAGCCTCATCAAACAACGCCACATGTTCTATCGGCGGCTTTAAATCGCGAAGGCATTCATCACGAAAATGATGTACATTTTGTATGAATAGTTTTACATCGCTCAATGCTTCGCTCTTCTTTATTCGTCCTCCTCGTTCCTTTTCGCGTAAAACCTTATCTCGAGCAAGCGCTTCCCGCAGCACAGCTACAAGGGGGCCATTTCCAGATAGAAACACACTATATAAATTGTCAGACTTTTCTATATGTTTTGTTGCGATGTTAAGCCCGACCAATGTTTTTCCTGCTCCGGGCACTCCTGTCACAAAGCAGATAGACTTCTGTAATTTATTCCTAGAAATTCGAATTACTTCAGAAACCGCATCGGTTGTTTTGGTTAAGTTGATCGCGCTGGCATCGTTCCTAGATATATCTGCAACGGCGTGGTTATTGTAAAGCGCCATCGCTGCTTCAATTATTGTCGGTGTCGGGCAATAGCGACCACCCTCCCACCCCAATCGCTCAATGGGGTCACCATGAGCGAAGCGAAGAACGCTTTCTATCGCCGCCCTCAAAAAACGCGCGTTAGTCTTTATTGTTGTTAGTAATTTTTCTTTTTGGAGGGAAGGTTCGATTTTTTGATCTACTTGCTCAGCACCAGTTGCGATGAGGATGGGGGAAATGTACTGTTCGTGACTTGATTCATGAAAGTTTTGCAAATCTAATGCATAGTCGCAGACTTGATCAACGGCGTATGCCGTAAACTCATTATCACCCACTTTGAATTCAAGAACAAAGATCACCGATCCAATCAAAAGGACAACATCGATGCGACGCCCCATGCGAGGAATAGAATACTCAAAATAGATATGCCCATCATGGGGCCTTAATACATCTCGTAAAATCGCGACCTCATCACGCCATGCATGAATCTGTGTCTGCTGAAGATTGCCACTATCCAGAGTCAGAATACCAATAAGCTCCTCAGTTGACGTCTTAAGGAAGTTTATTATCGAATCTGAATATAATTCACGCTTCATGATTTCTCACTAACTTCACAAACCTCTTTAGGCCGCTTGCGGGACTTGGCCAGAGGACGTCTTTAGGGTTGCGTCTTGCATCTTGATATTGAAAAGATTTGATTCACGGCAGCAGCCTGAATTCCTTGCAATGCTGCGGCTTGATCGCCGCGAAAAGGCGGCGGTCGGTCGTGAGGATGCCGCAGATCTTCAGCCGCTCGGCGATGGCGACGACGGAAGCATCGACAAAGCCGATGTTTGAGTCGTGATATTTTTTGA
>DATEDD010000278.1:0-7554 GCA_035286565.1 Anaerolineales bacterium | reverse complement strand
CTGATTACGCTCCGCGTCCATCTTGATGCCAATCAAGCGGGAGAATGATCTTTTGAGTTCACCCTTCGGGCCCTTCACGCGGACGTCAAAACCGTTAACATCCACCTGCACGCCACTGGGAATATCTACTGGCAATCGGCCAATTCTAGACACTGGAATCCTCCTACCAGACCTTGCAGATGATCTCGCCGCCCACGCCCAACTGTCGAGCGCGTACGCCGGTCATAACACCCTTTGGGGTTGAGAGAATGGCAACGCCAATTCCCGATAATACCCATGGAATGTCCGTCTTCTTGGTGTAGATGCGGCGGCCTGGCTTGCTGACACGTTCCAAACCAGAGAGCACTGCGCGGCGTTGGCGGCGTTCACCAACATACTTTATCTTTACACGCAGGACTTTTTGCGCTTCGTTTTCACCTTCCACCACCTCAAATCCTTCGACAAAGCCTTCATCTTTAAGGATCTTGGCGATCTCTACTTTAATCTTTGAGTTGGGCATTGCAACCTGAGCATGGCCTGCCAGCACAGCATTGCGAATGCGGGTCAACATATCAGCGATCGGATCAGTAAGTGACATGATCTACCTCCACCTGGGGCTACCAGGACGCCTTTACGACGCCGGGGATTTTGCCCGTCAAAGCCAGTTCACGGAAGCAAATTCGACACAATCCGAAACGGCGGATAAATCCGCGCGGTCGTCCACAACGCTGACAGCGATTCCGAACCTGCACGGCATAACGGCGGCGCAGTTCACGATATTGCATACATTTCTTTGCCATAGGTTAAGCTTCCTTCTTGCTACTGAACGGCATTCCGAGCAATTGCAACAATGCGCGCGCCTGATCATCGTTTTTGGCGGAGGTCACAATGGTGATCTCCATACCGCGCAATTTATCAATTTTGTCATACTCAATTTCAGGAAAAACCAACTGATCCTTGAGACCGAGGGTGTAATTTCCGCGACCATCAAAGGCATTTGCTGATACACCTCTAAAGTCGCGCACGCGGGGCAGGGCAATATTCAAAAGACGGTCCAGGAAAGCCCACATCCGTGCACCACGCAGGGTTACCTTGGCGCCAATCAAACGACCTTCGCGCAATTTAAAGTTCGCAATACTCTTGCGGGCTTTTGTCTGCACCGGTTTCTGGGTGGTGATCTGCGTCAAATCTGCCGTCGCGGCATCAAGGACTTTCGGATTATCCATCGCCTCTCCAAGCCCAATGTTCACCACAACTTTTTCGATACGCGGAACCTGCATCACGTTCTTCAATCCAAACGATTTGAACAGGGCTGGCGTCACTTCTTTGTTATAGAGTTCTTGCATTCTGTTCATCTTTACACGCTCCACGGCCTAGTCAATCGTGGCCTCACAATTCTTGCAAACACGATGAACGCCATCGCCATCCCGTTGAACGCCTACGCGTGTAGGCTCACTGCATTTTGGGCAAACCAGCATTACATTTGAGATATCCATTGGAACCTCAAGGTGAATACGGCCTGGTTTTATGTTGCGGCCCGCCTGGGTCTGCACCTGCTTTTGATGCTTGACGCGAATATTCACACCTTGCACGACCACGCGGCGGTCATCCAATAACACATTGATGACCTCACCCCGCTTGCCTTTATCTTCGAGGCGGCCGCTGATCACTTCCACTGTATCCTTTATTCGAATCTTAACTTTCATTCTTTGCTCCTACAGCACTTCCGGGGCCAGCGACACGATCTTCATATAACCCATGTCGCGCAGTTCGCGCGCCACCGGCCCAAAGATACGAGTGCCTCTCGGGTTTTCGCCATCAGCATCCAGAATGACCGCGGCGTTATCATCAAAGCGAATATACGAACCATCCTCACGACGCCATTCCTTCGTACAGCGTACAATGACGGCTTTCACAACTTCGCTTTTCTTCACAGAACCTTGCGGCGCGGCAGCTTTTACAGTTGCAACCACGACATCGCCGATGGATCCATATTTTCGACGGGAACCGCCCAGTACTTGAATAACAAGTATTTCACGCGCTCCAGTATTATCAGCAACTTTTAATCGAGATTCCTGCTGAATCATGGTTTATTCTCCTACACCCTGATCTGCAGTGCGCGTCTCACGCTTGATAACGGACTCAACCGTCCAGCGCTTTTCACGGGACAGCGGGCGGGATTCCACGATCTGAACCTCGTCACCCATCTGACAGCCGATCTCGTCATGAGCCTTCACCCTCATGCTGGAAAACACAACCTTTTTGTAAAGAGGATGCCGGAATTTACGTGTGATCTCTACTACGACCGTCTTGGTCATTTTATTACTGGTAACTACACCAGTCATACGTCGACGATTGTTCATTTAGCACCTTCCACTGCCACACGCTCTGTTTCGCGCAGGATTGTCACCATCCGAGCGATATCACGGCGCAAAACTTTCAGATGGCTGGAGTCAGTCAACTGACCTGTAACCTGCTGAAAACGCAATTTCATCATCTCATCACGCGCATCCACGATCTTGGTGCGAATCTCTTCAGCAGCCAATTTGCGAATCTCTTCGACTTTCATTGCCTTCATAATTATTCTCCTCCGGCGTGACGACCCACAACTTTGGTCTTGATGGAGAATTTATATTGGGCGCTCTTCAATGCGGCCATGGCAATATCCGCTGACAGGCCGCTGACCTCAAACATAATACGGCCAGGCTTGACTGGAGCCACGTAATATTCCACATTACCTTTACCGGAACCCATGCGGGTTTCCGGCGGTTTGTGCGTGAACGGCTTGGCCGGGAAAATACGGATCCAGATCTTACCTCGACGCTTCATCCCACGGACGATGGTGCGACGAGCCGCTTCAATTTGACGGGCTGTAATCCAGCCCGGTTCCAACGCCTGCAAACCAAACTCGCCGAAGGAAACTTCCGCACCGCGGAGAGCTTTACCTGTCATGCGACCGCGCATCTGCTTGCGCCACTTTACACGTTTCGGCATCAACATATCAAAAACCTCATCTCAAAGCGACGTCGCGATCACCCCGCGCGCCACTTTATTATCTAATCGAAGCGCGCGGGGTTACTCGCTGACGTAGACGCCTTCCGTCGCTTCGGCTTTTTCTTCAATTTCAGGAGTGACTTCACCCTTGTAAATCCAAACCTTGATACCAATCTGGCCATAGGTGGTTAATGCTTCGGTTGCGGCAAAATCCAGATTCGCGCGCAGAGTTTGCAAAGGCACGCGGCCTTCACGCAACCACACATCGCGGGACATTTCCGCCCCACCCAAACGGCCTCCTACCAAAATCTTGATGCCTTCAGCGCCTTGCTTAATGGCTTGCTGAATGGCGCGCTTCATCGCACGACGGTAGGCGATACGGCGGACAAGTTGGTCGGCAATATTCCTGGCGACCAGCATTGCATCAGTATCCGGAGAGGAAATTTCTTTAATATCCAATTCAACTTTTTTGCCCACCAGGGTTTCAAGCGCCTGGCGGATTTTCTTGACGCCCTCGCCCTTGCGACCGATCAATATGCCGGGCTTGGCTGTGTGAATGGAAATGCGGACCTTGCCAGGTGTGCGCTCCACATCAATACGGGAGATACCAGCCTTGCCATCTTTAACCGCATCAGGCAATTGCTTGCGTAACCCGAGGACCTTCTCATTTGCAGCGGTTCCGCCTTTTGAGAATTTGCCGATCAACAAATTGCGGATGGCAAAATCCTGATGAAGCTGCTGGCGATATGTGCTTCCTTCAGCGAACCAACGGCCGCCCCAGGGTTGGTTGATACCCAGACGAAAACCAACGGGATGTACTTTACGACCCATAAAATTCTCCTTACGCTGCGCGTCCGCGCTCGCGCAAAATAACAGTTAAGTGTGAACTGCGGCGTAATATCGGTTTGAAACGACCACGAGCGCCGAAACGTCTCCACTTGCGGGTGGGGGCTTCGTCAGCTGTGATTTTTTCCACGTACAAATCATCGCGGCTTACACCGAAGTTCTCCTCGGCATTTGCCACCGCAGAGGCAACCAGTTTTTGCACAGGCAAAGCAGCGCGCTTGTTCACAAAACGCAGGATCTCCATTGCTTCGTTGGCGCTCTTGCCACGCACCATATCAATTACGATGCGCACCTTCTGGGCAGAATGGGAAAGATAGCGAATTTTTGCTTGAATGTCTTGCATCTCTCTATCTCCTACGCGGCTTTCTCGCTGGTCTGATGACCGCGGAATGTGCGTGTTGGGGCAAATTCGCCTAAACGATGACCGACCATGTTTTCAGTAATGTAGATAGGGACATGGCGGCGTCCATCATGAACCGCAATGGTGTGTCCCACCATCTGTGGGAAAATCACAGAGGCGCGACTCCACGTACGGATGACTTTCTTCTCGTTCTTTTGATTCATAGCCTCGATACGTTTGAGTAATTTCGACTCAATGAAGGGGCCTTTTTTTAATGATCGTGACATCTATGCGTACCTCGTCTAATTCTTAGCGGCTCGTCTTACTACGACGGCGCACAATGTACTGATCGGTCTTCTTGTTGCGGCGGGTCTTCTTACCGAGTGTGGGTTTGCCCCACGGGCTCTTGGGACCTGAAAGACCGATTGGCTGGCGTCCTTCACCACCCCCGTGAGGATGGTCGCGCGGACTCATCGCAGAACCGCGAACTGTAGGGCGAATACCCATGTGACGTTTGCGACCCGCTTTACCCAGTTTAATGTTACCGTGGTCAAGATTACCAATCTGTCCAATCGTTGCGTAACAAACCTGATGAATGAGGCGAACTTCACCGGAGGGCATGCGTACCTGGGCAAAATCGCCTTCTTTAGCAAGCAATTGTGCCGCTCCGCCTGCCGAGCGAACGAGTTGCGCGCCTTTGCCTTCTTTCATTTCAATATTGTGGATCAAAGTACCGACCGGAATATTGCTAATTGGAAGGGCGTTGCCGGGACGAATTTCAGCGGTAGGACCGGATACTAAGATATCGCCCACCTTAAGTTCCAAAGGCGCAATAATATACCGTTTCTCGCCATCCACATAAAATAGAAGAGCCAGGCGGGCTGTACGATTTGGATCATATTCAACCGCGGCTACTTTCGCGGGGATACCATGTTTCTCGCGCTTGAAGTCAACAATGCGAATGAAACGACGAGCGCCGCCGCCACGATGTCGAACCGTAACCCGACCATGAGCATTACGACCGCCATGTCTTGGTCTGGTTACCAATAATGAACGCTCGGGCATGCTTTTGGTAATTTCTTCAAAGGTATACCCGGTCATGCCACGTGTGCCAGGCGTTACCGGTTTATATTTTTTGACTGCCATTATTGCACCCCTTCAAAGATCTCGAGGGGTTTACTTCCCTCGGCCAGGGTCACAATGGCCTTTTTGAACGAAGGACGGCGAACCAACATGCGACGAGCACGAGTACGACGGCCACGTTTTGCAGGCGCATTGAGAATATTTACACGAGCCACAGTGACCTCAAACAGTGTTTCAATCGCATCCTTCACCATGGTGCGAGTCGCTTCATTGGCGACAACAAAAACATACTGACTGAGTTTGCTGGATTGATAACTGGATTTCTCAGTTACCAACGGGCGGACGAGGACATTATATAAATTGGTCATGTCTCTCTCCTATCCAAGGTGCGCTACAAGCGCATCAATTGTCTTGAGCGGCAAGACAACCTTATCAAATTTAAGTACGTCACGCACATTAATGTAACTGGCGAGTAATACTTTGGCGCTCTCAATATTATCGGCAGAGCGCATGACAGTGTCATAGTTCTGGTCTTTGGCGGGCAACAACACCAACACGGATGATGTACCAGTCAAATTCCCCAACATCTCAGCCATCTGGCGGGTTTTGGCTTCTTTAATATCGAAAGCCTCCACGATCACGATACCGGACTCGGCGGCTTTTATAGATAATGCAGATCGAAGTGCGGCCTGGCGCATTTTCTTCGGCATGCGTTGCTCATAACTGCGGGGATGGGGGGTATGAATACGGCCACCACCAACCCACTGCGCCGCACGGGTGGACCCTTGGCGGGCTCGGCCTGTGCCCTTCTGCTTCCACGGCTTTCGACCACCTCCTGCAACTTCAGAACGCACTTTTGTCTCATGCGTACCGAGACGTGCGTTCGCCATTTGGCGAGTATAAGCCTGATGCATCAGGTCAACATTTACAGGGGCTTCGAACAATATCGCAGGCAATTCGATCTCGCGAATTTTCTTACCCTTCAAATCAAGAACATCTACTTTCATGGAATATGGCTCCCGTTTCCTGCGCGCTTATTGCTTGCGCGCTTCCTTAATCGTGACGAGACTACCCTTGCCACCGGGAACAGCGCCATTAATGGCAATCAGGTTACGTTCCGCATCAACCATGACAACTTTAATGTTTTGTGCTGTGATGCGGTCTGTGCCCATATGACCCGGCCCTCGCGCGCCTTTGTACACACGGCCTGGTGTGGTACCTGATCCACGCGAACCGGGGGCGCGGTGACGGTCAGATGTGCCGTGTGTGGCATTCATGCCGTGGAAGTGATAGCGTTTTACAGCTCCGGCAAAGCCCTTACCTTTGCTGACACCAATCACATCCACACGCTCGCCAACTGCAAAAGCATCGCCGACTGTTACTTTGTCGCCGATCTTTAATCCGTGGTCCTTGGTGCGAAATTCCCGCAGGAAACGCATAGGGGAAGTCTCACTGACTTTCAAGTGACCCAATTGACCTCCCGTCAGGCGTTTGGGATTCGCTTCGCCAAATCCGAGTTGCACCGATGAATAACCTTCCTTTTCGGGCATACGAATCTGGGTAACATAACATGGCCCAGCTTCGATAAGTGTTACTGTAAAGGCAACACCTTGTTCATCGAAGATCTGGGTCATGCCAATCTTCTTTCCTATTAGCCCTTTCAACATAATCAATTTTCTCCTTCAGAAGATATTGACGAGACTGCCAGCCGGGGCATCGGCCGCATCATCTCCGTGCAGCGCAGTCAGAAGGCCTGGTGCGAAGCGGTTGTGTCGGTTCTACAACACAGACCTGCTCTTGCGCTGTCTCAAATAATCCGCAAATCATTGCGGTTATCATTTAGCTAAATTTTGATCTCGATATCAACACCTGCGGGCAGGTTCAAACGCATCAACATATCAATTGTCTTTGAATCCGGGTCAAGCACATCGATTAAGCGATTGTGTGTGCGGATCTCAAAGTGCTCGTGAGAGTCTTTGTCAATAAATGCAGAGCGGCGTATTGTAAAGCGTTCCTTCTTGCTTGGCAAGGGGACGGGACCAACGACATGGGCGCCTGTGCGTTCTGCGGTTTCGACAATCCGCTTTGCGGACTGGTCAAGCACACGATGATCATACGCTTTAAGGCGGATACGAATTTTTTGTTTTGCCATCATATCTCACTTTACTCGCTGATCTTGGTCACGACACCCGCGCCGACGGTCAAGCCGCCTTCACGAATGGCAAATTTGGAACCCTGCTCAAGCGCCACAGGCACGATCAACTCAACCGTCAGGTTCACATTGTCGCCAGGCATGACCATTTCCACGCCTT
>DATEDD010000277.1:0-4734 GCA_035286565.1 Anaerolineales bacterium | reverse complement strand
AAGTAGGTGAGGAAGCAAAAATCGCCACGACTGACTCAACGAGCAGTGAAAGTGAGCACCCAGAATGTGCTCCTTATCTGGAGCAAGTCAATCCCTTTGATTGGAATAATGCCGATGCGATTGCTGCTGGCCAAACTCTATACAATGATAACTGTGCAGGCTGTCATGGCGAGGACGGAACCGGCAGGCTTCCAGGAATCCCCGATTTCACAGATCCCACCATCCAAGCTGATTTGCACAATGATACTGGCAAGTACCTTTGCAGTATTGCCGAGGGCTATCAAAGCATGCCACAATTCAAAGACGAGCTTAGCGAGGAAGAAATGTGGCAACTATTGATCTGGATAGCCGCATTTGGTGACTAAGATGATCGGTTAATAATTGGTGATTGGCAGTTTTTTTGATGGATGTAAGCATGTTACACTACCCTGGCTCCCGTCTGCCACACCTGCATCAAAATCAGAAAGAGAGAAGGCGAATGGCAGGTGTGCCTATTACGCACAGTGCTATATCGGACCGATAGGTGTATCGTAATTCCGGGGTAAAACAGCGAAAACCTTATCGTAGAGTATTCGAACGTGCATAGGGAATATTAAAAAAAGCTTCTCAATCGTATGGGGAAATTAGTGCCCAATTAAATCCATTTAAATTTAAGCTAAACCTGCCCTCAGACGCATTATTTTTTATGTTTGAGCCAGTGTATAATGCGGCAAGGATCTTGTTGAATGTCGCGTCGTTTCCCATTTTTTCGTATTGTAAATGACAGTTTACGCGCCAAGGTCACCTTGGGGGTGATCCTACCCCTTGTGATGATCTTGGGGATTTTTACGGCCATTGAATATAACCGTCAGCAGAAAGTGATCCTTAGCGAACTGTCATCATCTGCCTCGCGCTCTGTGAGAGTGATCGAAAACAGTTTGCGTCACGCAATGTTGAAATCGGATTTTTCGGAAGTACAGACTGTCTTGGATTCAATAAACGACACCGAAGATTTTCGTGTCGTCTATCTTTTGAACACGAATGGGAAAATAATTTTCGCACCAAATCAAGTAGGTGTTGGCAATCAACTAAAAAATACTGAACCTGGTTGTAAACCGTGTCATCGTTTGGAGCCAGACGCACGACCGGGTAGTGTAATTGTTACAGCGGAGGATGGACAACAAGTATTCCGTAGCATGTATCCGATTAGAAATTCCCCAGAATGCTCGAATTGTCACGACCCGAAACAACAAATTATCGGCTTGTTGCTAACCGATATTCCTGTAGCTCCCGTTGAAAACGCCCTGGAAGCCAGTTTTCGAGAGAATCTTTTTTGGTGGGTGGGTATGATTCTAATAACTGCACTCATCGTCAATTTTTCAATGAATTCTCTTGTTATTCAACGTCTCAAAGGTCTAGCTCAGGCACTGCAGGGCTTTGGGCAAGGACGTCACGATATTCGTTTAGAGAGCGGTGGCTCGGATGAAATCGGCAAAATGGGCGAATCATTCAATGAGATGAGTCAACGGATTGAGATGGAGGAGATCGAAAACAAAAATTTATCCACTCAACTAAGAAATCAAAACATACAACGCGGCGAACTACTCAAACGCCTAATCACTGCTCAAGAGGATGAACGCAAACGTGTCGCTCGAGAGCTTCACGACGATCTTGGCCAGGCCCTTAGCGCCCTATCGCTTCAGGTGCAGTCATTGGAAAGGCTCATTAACTCAAACCCTGATGAAGCAGTCGAACAGTTGAACCAGATCAGTGATTTAATAGCTGAAACCACTGAGCGCATGTACGAGCTTATATTAGCACTACGACCCTCCGTACTTGACGAATTTGGTCTGGTTGCTGCATTACGCAATCACGCCGAGAGATTTCTAGATGGAAGTGGGATTGTATTTGAACTGGATGCGAGCGACTACTCGGGCCGTCTCACACCTGAAATAGAAACAGCCCTATACCGAGTTTTTCAAGAGGCCTTATCGAACGCCAGGCGACACGCTCAAGCTAAACATGTAAAGATCACCCTTAAACTTAAAGATGGTGTTTTTATGGGTGAGATCCAAGATGATGGTAAGGGTTTCGATCCTCGAACTGTAGAGAGAAACGGAGATGACCTAAGAGGGTTAGGCATGTTGAGTATAAAGGAGCGAATTGCCCAATACTGTGGTCAAGTTGAAATTTTGTCACGTATTGGTAGAGGTACGACCATTAGCATCCGGCTCTCAACTGCGGAGACAAATTGTGATTGATCAAATTAATGTACTTATTGTTGATGACCACCCAATTGTCCGTTCAGGATTGCGATCGCTCCTAACGGCTGAATCGGATATCGAAGTAGTCGGTGAGGCTACAGATGGCAAAGAAGGAATGGAGCAGACGGAAACTCTCCGTCCGCATGTAATTTTAATGGACATTTCGATGCCAAATTTAGATGGCTTAAATGCGACACGTCAGATCAAGAGGAGGTTCCCGGAAGTTCAGATTTTGGCATTATCGATGCACCGATCAGATGAATATTTCTTTGAGATGCTCCGGGCTGGCGCTTCTGGTTATATTCTCAAAAGCGCAAGAACCAGTGATTTATTGGAGGCCATCCGTGTAGTGAGCAGGGGTGAATTGTTCCTTTATCCAGCAATGGCTCAGAAACTGGTGCGCGGATATCTAAAATTGGCAGATTGGGAAAATGATACACAGACTATATTAAGCCCCCGGGAGAAGGAAATCCTGTTCCTAATGGCTGAAGGTTATTCATACAAGAATATCGCTGAGAAGCTGGTGATCAGCCCGAGCACAGTCTATTCCCACCGCAGTAATTTGATGAGTAAACTTGGACTCAATAACCGTCACGAATTGATTGAATACGCTCGTAAGCGCGAATTCACCAAGGATTGATAAGCCTCTTTGTCGCAAGATGTCATATCTATAAGAAAAAACCGCCAATAGATTGGCGGTTTTTCTTTAGAGAATTAGCACTTCCAATGATTCACACAGAGGATGTATTTAGTTATTATTACCATAGGTCTATATGGATTTGTAGTGTTCTTATGTCTACTCAACAGGTATTTATTTTGTGGTTTACGCCCCTATTTTATGATTCTATCCGCTGGCTTTTGAAACATCCTGACATTGAATTGGTAGGCGAGTCTTCAAACTATTCTACGGCTCACACAAACATCGCTCGAGCGAGGCCGAACACGATACTCATTGAAGATACGGGCAATCATCTTAGTGAAATGGTCATGGAATATTTAAATGCCTCCGCATGGGCGATCAAGATCATCCTTCTCGGCCTGGATGACAACAAATTAATTGTATATCACCACGAGCAGCGATCTATGGTACAGACTGAAGACCTGCTTCAACTGATTCTTAGCGAGTTGAGATAATTCTAACCATATGGGCCACCTTAATTATTCATCAACCGAACAACAGGCTTTTAGGAGATTCATTCCATGGAACAGAATTTTCTCCTTTTCCAAAGTTGTTACTGTGGTAAATAACAAAAGGAGGTGAATGTAAATTTGACTTTTACAATGATGTTCTATGCTCACCATTAAAGATCTAAAGGAGAATGTAATATGAAACCCAAATTGTTGGCGATCAGCTTTGCAGTCCTTTTTGTAGTGATATTGGCTGCTTGTGCTGGACCACAAGGCGAGCCTGGCCCGGCCGGACCACAAGGCCCTGCTGGTCCAGCTGGCTCTGCTGGTTCGGCTGCTGAGGTCACCGCTGCTGATCTATCCTGTACCGAATGCCATAACGACACAACCTTGATCTGGTCCAAGGAAGCACAGTTCAGAGAGCGTTCTGTGCATGGGACAGGTGAGGCTTTTATAAGAGGCGAAGGCACTGACTGCGCCGGTTGTCATGGCACTGAGGGCGCCAAGGCGCGGATCAACGCCGGCCTGCCCCCGCATGACCCGTCGGTTGAGGGCGTGACGAACGTCTCGCCGTTCGACTGCCGCACCTGTCATGAGATCCACACCACCTACACAAAGGCCGACTTCTCCCTGACGGGAGGTGAACAGCCGGTAGTTTTGGAAATGACCGGCGGTACCTTTGACGGTGGCAAAGGTAACCTGTGCGCCAACTGCCACCAGATCCGCAACGAACTGCCCGTCGCCGCAGATGGGAACATAGACCTCGGCGAGGATACCCGGTTCGGCCCCCACTATGGTGCTGAAGCCGCGATGATGCTCGGCGAAGGGGGATTGATGGTGAGCGGTAGTCCGAGTGCGCACTACTCAATGGTGGAAAACACCTGTGTGGCCTGCCACATGGGCGAGGAGAGAAACCACACCTACCTGCCCGATGTGGCGCGCTGCCAGGCCTGCCATGCAGATGCCGAGAACTTCGACATCAACGGCGTGCAGACCGAAATCGAGGCGATGCTCGAGGAAGTGAAGGCACTGCTCATCGAGAGCGGGATCATGAGGGCGGACTACACCGATGACGCCGGAAATCTCCAGGAGGGCCGGTCAATCCCGGGGGTTTACCCTGAAGCAGTCGCAAACGCGATGTGGAACTACAAGCTCGTGGTGTACGACCAGAGCATGGGTGTCCACAACTCAGCCTACGCTAAGGCGCTTCTCCAGCAAGCCCTGGACGCTTTGAAATAACGCGACTCTTGGAGTGACCCTGAGAATTCCCCGATATTGATCGCAGAGAGTAGTTTAAGGCGCTGAAAAAAACGAATAGATAATCTGGCATTCTCCTTGTTGGGTCGGGCCACCTGGCAAGGTC
>DATEDD010000276.1:0-6053 GCA_035286565.1 Anaerolineales bacterium | reverse complement strand
CAAGAGGAATACCCTGACTGGCTTGCGCGCGAGAAACATCCACCAGGAATGAGCCAAAGAGTGAGACCGCCGCGATAACTGCTGAGCCAATCGCCACGCCTTTTGTAATCGCTTTGGTGGTATTGCCCACCGCATCAAGGTCAGCCATAATCTGCTGGGCATCTTTGGTGGCCTTGTCTGTTTTACCAGACCAGGACATTTCACCGATGCCATTTGCATTGTCTGCAATGGGACCAAAAGAGTCCATGGCCACATTGTTACCGGTCAGGGTCAACATGCCGATACCGGTCATCGCGACTCCATACAAGATAAATGTCGCCCGCTCCACACCTTCCACACCAGGGATGGTGCCGAAGATGAAAATGGAGGCGACAATTGTCAAAGCGATCACAAGCACGGACCAAACAGAGGATTCAAAACCGACCGAGATACCGTTCAAGATCAAGGTTGCAGGGCCGGTATCTGCGGCTTTTTTGATGTTATTGACTGGCGCGGCATGCGTACCCGTAAAGTATTCAGTCAGGCGGTCAATCACAATGGCAAGCAAAACGCCAACACCTACAGCCGTCGGCAAACGCCACCAGCCGCCCCATGCAACCATTGCAGGGTTGTTCAAATAGAAGAAACCGGCGATGAAGAACAACGCAGCAGAGATCACTGCCGAGGTCAGGAAGCCGCTAAAGATGGCCTTCATTGCATCTTCGCTCTTGCCGGTCTTGCCGGCCTTCACAAAGTACGTGCCGATGATGGACGAAAGCACGCCGATACCGCGCACCACCAACGGGAAGATGATCCACTCGAGGCGTCCGGTCGTGTGCCAGAGGGCCAACCCAAGAATAAGTCCGGAAACGATCGTCACTTCATAGGATTCGAAAATGTCAGCGGCCATACCGGCGCAGTCACCGACGTTATCACCGACGAGATCAGCGATCACTGCGGGATTTCTCGGATCATCCTCAGGGATGCCTGCTTCCACCTTGCCGACCAGATCAGCGCCGACGTCAGCCGCCTTCGTGAAGATACCGCCGCCCACACGCATGAACAACGCGAGCAGCGTACCGCCGAAACCGAAGCCAAGCAAAGCATCGGGGGCGGCAATACCCAGGATGATGAAGATGATCGTGCCGCCAAGCAGGCCGAGACCATCGGTAAGCATCCCAGTAATGGTGCCGGCGCGATAGGCAATACGGAGCGCTTCACCAAACGACCTCTTGGATGCTGAAGCCACGCGCACATTGGCTTCGACAGCCATACGCATACCAAGCTGTCCGACTGTGAGCGAGAAGCCCGCGCCCATAATGAAGGCCAGTCCGCGGGCGATGCCGATCCACAGCTGGAGTTGAGCATCGCTCATGCCCTGGAAGCGTTCCTGCGCTTCAGGAGAAGGCGGAACAACATACACAGACAGGAATAAAGCGACGGTTAAAACAGCGATCAACGGCAAAATGGAGCGAAACTGCTTCTGTAAATAAGCATTCGCACCGTCCTTGATCGCATTCCAAACTTCCTGCATTTTTTCAGTGCCTTTGTCATAGCGCAGGATCTGGTTACGAAGGAAGACCGCATATAAAAGACCGACAATGGCAATGCCAAATACGAGCCAGATCGCGACCGCCTCAAAATCTTGAAGTCCTTGCATATAGTACATTAGGGTATATCCTCCAGAAGGAATAAAAAAATATGGGCTTTCGCCTATAAACCAGAGAGATTTTACAGGCGCACATAGAATGTGTCAAGAAATGTGAGAAGTATGTTAACCCAATGGGTTAGCCCAAAGTGTCAGCCCAAAGTTGACAATGCCCCCCAAACCTGATAAGATTTGGCGAAATTATACTCAACCCTAAAACAAGGAGAAAAAACATGCTCCAGGAAATTGAAACCCAACTCTTTACCTTAACTCCCGCTGCCAGCCAGGCTGTTAAAGATATTCTCGAACAACGCAATCTTGAAGGCTATGCCTTGCGCGTTTATGTTGCCAGCGGCGGTTGCTGCGGCGTGAATTTCGGGATGGCTCTTGATAATAACTTCCGCGATATTGACACCCTGTTTGACGCGGACGGCGTGCAGGTCGTCGTTGACAATGTGTCCATGGATTATTTGCGCGAAGCAAGCATTGACTTCGTGAACGATCCCCAACATGGCGCCGGCTTCGCAGTCAACAGCCCGAACGCCAAAAAAGGACATGGCCACGAACACGGCGAAGGCGGTTGCGCCTGTGGCAGCAACAGCGACGGCAGTGGTTCTGGTGGCTGCGGCGGTGGTTCCTGCGGATGCAATAACTAATCTAACCTAAATTAGAAAATAACAAATACGCCTTTCCAATAAAAGGCGTATTGTTATTTAATCTACCGGCCGCGCAGGAAGGAAATTAAAGTGCCAAAGGCCCCAATAAAACCAAGACCGAAAATTAACAAGCCCATCGGCAGATGATTAGCCGTTGAATTGTCGTTGAGAAAAGTAGCAATGACCAGGGGCGGCGGGGGGGTGAATGTTGGCAGGCGGGTGGGTGTAACAGGGGCAATAAATGCCGCCGCAAGAGTTGGGTTAATGGTAGGAGTGGAAGCCGGGGTCGGCGTGGGAGGCGCGCTCAACACAGCCAGCTGACCCGGTTTTACGATATTGACATAAGGCCCATAGATCCATGCAACCGCGCTTGGAACGCCGGGATAATAAACCTGTATCCAATCCCTGTCCTCGGAGATGCCCAATGCAGGCACTTCCTGTCCCTTCAACAGCACGCCAACCGCAGGGTACAGATACGAGCTGGGACCTGAATATACACTGACAGTAACCATATCAAGGTTTACTGCAACGATCATGCCGGAGGGCGTGCCTGTCACCGTTGGGACGGAGCCGGTGGGTTGCTGGGCGCGTGCAGGGGATTGAATGGGAACAGAAAATATGACTCCTGCCCCGGCAATCATCAATGCGATCAGAACGACAAGCTTTGCCTTGAATGAGACCATCATCTTAGCGGCGTATAAAAGAGAGCAGAAAACCAATCAGCCCCAAACTTGCAAACGCGATAATGATCGCGGCAATTGGGACAGAGTTTTCAGAATATTTTGCGGGGGATTCTGTATAAGCAAGCGTAGTCAAAGAAGGCGGCGGAGTGAAAGTTGGCAGACGGGTATTGGTGGGAATAATATTGAACTGCGCGGCAAGCGTCGGGTCAATGGTGGCAGTTGGAGGTGGAACAGGAGTGGGAGGCGGCTCCACGATCTTTAAAGCGCCGGGAGATACCTGAACAAGAGGGGAATAGACCCAGCCTTTTCCACCTGGGGCTGATGGGAACTCGATCTGTATCCAATCTCCACCCTGTGACCTGCCAAGCGCCGGCGCTGTATCTCCTGGAAACAATTGACCTACAACAGGATAAATGGAAGAGTTTGGACCCATACGAATATTAGCAAAAGCTTCACCACCAAACAAGACGGTAATGAACATGCCTGCAGCAGGGACATTCGTCGGTTGTTGAGCCAGCACAATGGTCGAGGTAAAACCGAAAAATGTCCCTGTCAATGACAGGGAGCTGAGAAGGAAAAGAATTTTGGATTGAAAACGGATATTTTTCATTTCAAATAACTCTTAAAAGGAAATCGTAAAGGCGATTATAATCCACTTCATGGAACGAAAAATCTTTCATGGAAATATCAAGCCCGCGGATATTGCGCAGGCCCTGCTTGGCGAATTCAATCAAGGTAATTTACTGGCGCAAACGATCGGGCAAAGTGACAGGATGATCGTGCAGGTCAGTTCCCGTCCAGATGCGATGTCTGGCGGAATGACTGCTATGACGGTGACCATTCAACAAATAGAAGAAGAAGGGGTCATTGTTGAATTGGGCCAGCAAGCATGGCTCGGTCTGGCCGCGAGCCTGGGCGCCAGCGCTCTTGCCGCGATTCGAAACCCTTTCAGCCTGCTTGGGCGGCTGGATGATATAGCCCAGGATTTTGAGCATCTTCAGCTTGGGGATCGCATCTGGCAGGTAATTGCAAAAACCGTGCGAACCGCCGGAGCATCCACTGAATTATCAGACAAACTTAAACGTCTGACTTGCGAATTCTGCCATACGGCTAACCCGGTCGGCGAACCGGCCTGTCTTGCCTGCGGTGCGCCTCTCGGAAACCTACAGCCCGATACGTGCAAAAAGTGCGGATATGTCGTAAAAGCAGGCGTCAAGACCTGCCCCAATTGCAGGCAGTCCCTGTGAGTTTTAACAGCTTTCATTGCTCTAGTAAAAACATCATCAAACTTCTATAATGAAATCCGGAATTTACATCCCATGAATCTAAAAGAACTCGAAGCCCGCCTTCAGACATTGATCGAAGTGGATTTACTGAACATACTGCCCGGAAAAAAAGTGGATGACATCATCGTTCAAAAACTCGCGGCGTCAATTCAACTGAACAGCATATCACAGGATGACGGCACAATCATTGCGCCGAACGTATACACTTTGTTAATGAACCCAGTCACATCAGCAAACTGGCAAAACTCACAATTGTTGACAGTATTATTACACTCCATTACAACCGTGGCAGAAGAGGCGGGATTCAGGTTTACAATATCACCTACTCTCACCATTTCACCAGTTGAGAAAATACCATTAAATGATGCCCAAATCGTTGCATCGCATCGGATCGAATCTATGGCAGAAACAAATGCAATCCCGCTGGATACCGAAAGCCATGAAGACAACAGCAAGAGCCCTGAAAAAGCATTTTTGATCGTGGAGGGTGTAAAGGTTTTTCCTCTGGTTTTGCCCGTTGTCAATATCGGCCGCAGGTTGGACAATCAATTGATCATTGACGACCCGCGCATCTCACGCAGTCACGCACAGTTGCGCACAATTAATGGTCGTTATGCGGTCTTTGATCTAAATTCAACGGGGGGAACTTTTGTAAATGGACAGCGCACCAACCAAAGTGTCCTGTATCCCGGGGATGTAATTTCCCTCGCCGGCGTGGCCCTGATTTTTGGTCAGGACAGCCCGCCTCCCCGCCCTGATCTTAAAGAAACAGCCCCTCTTCCCAGAGTGTCCGATGATTGGCCGACAGTATTCATAAAAGACACCTCTACTGCGAAAATCAGGAAAAAATGAGTGGTTCGATTGTTTTAGCCTTACGGCTTATCACCGCTTTGGCATTATTTGGTTTCCTAGGCTGGGTGTTGATCTTTTTGTATCGCGAGATAAACAGGCAGGGACTTGTATTAGCTGGTCGCAGGGTACCTGGAATCAATATCTCGGTAAACCATGCGCAGGGAAACCCGATCTTAAAACAATTCTTTCAACCTGAGATTATGCTTGGGCGTGACCCCGCTTGCGACATTCCTATTATGGACGACACAGCCTCCACCAAGCATGCGCAACTTACTTATCATCACGGACAATGGTGGCTGGAAGATCTTGCATCCACAAACGGCACTTCTTTGAACGAATCACCTGTTAACATGCCGACCGTGATCACCTCCGGCGATGAGATCAAATGTGGATCCACGCGACTTATCGTAACCTTGTCGGAAAATATGATTGACCAACCCACTCAAAGATTGAGGGATAAATGACAAAAAAAGCATCCATGGCGGTCATCGGCGGTTCAGGTTTGTATCAAATGAGCGGTCTTGAAAATGCAGAAAGCGTTGACGTAGACACCCCGTTTGGGAAGCCCAGTGCGCCCATCACAATTGGCACATTGGAAGGGATACCTGTGGCCTTCCTGGCACGGCATGGAATAGGTCATCACATCACCCCGACTGAAGTTCCCTATTGTGCAAACATTTACGCCTTGAAATCACTGGGTGTCGAACGCCTCATCAGCATTAGCGCCTGCGGATCATTGCGCGAAGATTACGCTCCCGGGCATATCGTCATCCCTGATAATATCTTCGATTTCACCAAGAATCGCGTCCGCTCCTTCTTTGGCGAGGGGCTGGTTGCCCATATCAGTGTTGCAGATCCATTCTGCAATGACCTCTCTCAACAATTGGAATCGGCCGTCCGTACAACTGGCGTTACCACCCATCATGGTGGATCTTTAATTACGATAGAA
>DATEDD010000275.1:0-3599 GCA_035286565.1 Anaerolineales bacterium | reverse complement strand
AGGAGGTGTAGGATGTCTGCCGGACCAGATCCAACGCCTGGCGCGGTTCATACAGCTTATCGACTTCGACTTTGGCGCTGGCCTGCCGATACTTCTTCCCGTGCCTGGTCATTTCAGCTCCCTGTGGTCTTGACGGTCCTTCGACCCTTCGACAATGCTCAGGGCAGGCCTTCGACCTTTGACAACGCTCGTTATGAAGTCACCTATCAAACCTCCACCTCCCCATTCAAGCGCAAGCATAGAATTAACGCCAACAACGTCATCTTTTCTGCGGGCGTGATGGGAACGATGAAGTTATTATTGAATTTGCGCGACGTGAAAGGCTCACTTCCCAAACTGTCCCGTAGACTCGGCCATATGGTGAGAACCAATTCAGAGGCGCTGTTGGGAAGCGTTGCGCGCAAGTCCGATATCAATTATTCGGAAGGTGTGTCCATTTCATCCATCTACAATCATGATGAGATCACGCGCATTGAGCCTGTTCGCTACCCTGACGGTTCATCCTTGATGCGCTTCCTTGCCGCCCCCTTGATTGATACCGATGTAGGGATTCCGATGCGCCTTTTGAAATTTATCTGGTGGGTGCTGACACATCCCATTGACTTTTTGAAAGCGTTGGTTTTCCCGGGCTGGGCGCACAATGTGACCATTCTGCTCGTGATGCAGCACGCCGATAATCGCATGCGCTTTCAGATTGGACGAAGTGGCTTCACACTTTTCCGCCGCGCAATGGTGGCGGAAAAGGAGCCCGGCTATGAGATCGGCGCGCAGGTGAAAGGCTCGCACGAATTGACGCGTGATTTTGCGGCGCGCACGAATGGTATTGCGCTTGGCTCCATTGGTGAGAACTTATTAAACCTGCCGACGACTGCTCATATTCTCGGCGGCACACCAATGGGAAAAAATGGGGAAGAGGGCGTTGTTGATGAAAATTTTGAAGTACATCATTACCCCGGCTTATTCATCATTGACGGTTCGATCATGCCTGCAAACCCTGGCGTAAATCCTGCGCTTACGATCTCTGCATTAGCTGAATATGCCATAAGTAAGATAAGAACCAAAAGCAGAAAGTAAGTAAAAAATCTCCTTATCACAAAACATGATGAGGAGATTTATTACCGGATCGGTTCCAACAAGTAATCGGGGGTATTCAATGGCGCTTCCGCTGACCAGCCTTCCCGGCCATCTTTTATGCAAACATACCGACAAGATAAGCTTTAGGGATATCATCTGTTGCGCATCTGATCGTGCAAGCCGGCCCGCCTATTACATCCATTTCTGTGCCGGGCCTGTTCGATAAGGTGATCGGCGAATTAAGTCCGGGGGTTTGACATGAAATATCTGATTCTGTTGCAGACAGGGTGAACTTAGATCAGGATTGTTTTCTCTAAAATCCTGCAGGTGGGATTACTCCCACCGTGGACAACCTAAACCAATCGGTATGAAGTTTTCTTACACCGTTTGTGATTGTCAA
Organism: Anaerolineales bacterium; assembly: GCA_035286565.1. GTDB lineage: Bacteria > Chloroflexota > Anaerolineae > Anaerolineales > Villigracilaceae > Villigracilis. The sequence continues at coordinate 2,125 of DATEDD010000275.1, read as the reverse complement.
AAGAGGAAGGAGATCCCCGCGCTGTGCGTGCAACCCATATACATTCACCCCGCGCAGATAATATTGAATACCATCGGGTGGATTGGGAAACAACTCCAGGTCATTCTTATACATCCATAACTCAGTATTGCGGATAAGCGGAAAATAAACATCTATGCCCCTACCTTTGACGTGCGGGTTTAGGAGCTTACCATCACTGCTGACGGCTACCGCCTTCCAAAACAGGTACGGCTTCATTTGCCAGTTGTCTACGCTGGGGTTCAAACCAGAAGTTTTCATGCGGTAGTCATAAGAAATCAGTTTGACATGCGTGTTTGTTTCTTCTTCGTAAGCGATAAAATTCCCGCCGCAATGGATGCTTTCAGCACGCGGTATTTTTATTTGATTGCCGTCCTTATCCCGATATTCGATGTTAATCCACAAAGCACCCACCGAACGGTTGTATGAGTAACCATCGGGTGAGTTTATTTTCTGCATGTACTCCCACCAGGGATTCAGAACAGGGATTGTATCTCCTTTGCCTGTGCCTTGCGGACGGTCTTGCATAGGTCTGGCATCCGGATAAAAGGTGATGCCCCATTCGTTTTCAGGGACGTACACGCCATGCTTGACAATGGCGAATTTATAGGGTGGTGGTTTAAATTCAGTGTAAACAAGTTTTTGAGAATTAAAATGCGCTTCTAGCATAGCGCTTCCTTTCACCGTTGGGTGCTTCGAGGATAAAGTATTCGGGAAAAGTCTCAATAGGTAGAACAGGCTCGCTGATTTCTTTGAAATCTTTACACATTTGAGCACCTTTGTGAATTAACACCACCCAGCCGGTGAACGACCCATAAGTCACATAAAGCCATTTATCACCCGCTTTAACTTCCAATCCATCAGCAGGTGCAGTCCATAACTCATCACCTCTTAAAGTAACTTTTGCGTTTACCGATGCAATCACATCCGCAAAAGTGGTGTGATCTTTACGAATTCTCGTTCCGTTGTAGATGGTGGTCATTTCATACATGAGATTCTCCTTTTTGATAATGTCATTATCTAAGCGCCTTTTAGCTCCGGTATCTTTATTATAATAAGTTTTTCTGATGAGTGGACTCGTGCAGGAACTCGTGACCTTCACCCTGCTCGCAATCCACCCAAACGCGCGGCAGTCCGTTATTCAAGCATTATTCCAATCTTCGTCATCCAAAGCATTATCCCAAAATTCTAAACTGCTTTGACCCGCCAACTGATAAATGACAGGGTGGTATTTTGGCGCAGGTATGGATTTCCCTTCGGCACGGACGGCTTCAAGCCATACTTTTTTGGCAATCAAAACCTCCGATAATGCTTCTTCGGGGGTATTGCCGAAAGCGAAGCAATGCGCCAAATCGGGAATATCGGTCATATAACCTGCATCCTCTTCGCTGTAAAAAATGTTGATGTGTTAATCTGTTTTCATTCTTTCTCAAGATTCATAGCATACCGTTCAATCAATACCTTTGCCAGAATTTTCTTAAGTACAGCCATTGCAAGTCATTATACAACTCTTTGGCTGATTGAAAACCGCGAGTGTGTCGCTTATCATCCCCTTCGGGGACATGCCCGGCAGAAGAATCCGTTTAAGTGGACGAATCCAATCGAGTAGAATCATCCAGTTTAGAAAGGTGCGACGCACCCTCCCAACCGCGCGTTGATGGAGCCACACCGACACGGTCGCCGAAATTCAAAATATGCTCAGGGCGGGGACGGACATCAAATTGAGCGGGGTTGAAATTACGGCGGGGTAATTCGCGGTTTTATTTCATGCTATACTCTGACTAACCAATCATGCACATCATCACCCGCATGCGCCTCAACGAATTCGCTGAGAAACACCCGGACGCCAAGCCTGCATTGCAACATTGGTATAAGCATATAAAGTCAAAAGATTTCAAGTCATTCGTAGAATTGAGAGAGACATTCCCAAGCGCAGATCAGGTTGGCGGGCTGACCGTTTTCAATATCGGCGGCAACAAAGTTCGTTTGATCGCCGCCATCCATTACAACAGGAAGATCATTTATATTCACGCCGTTCTAACCCATCGAGAGTACGATGAAGGAACGTGGAAGGAGTAAGCCATGTTAGACGCAAAATTTCAACAAG
>DATEDD010000274.1:0-17726 GCA_035286565.1 Anaerolineales bacterium | reverse complement strand
ATGGCCGCCGCGTATGATTTGAAGAAGGCGGGTCATGATGTCACCATTTTTGAATCTGCTGATTATGTTGGCGGACTGGCTTCTGGTTTCAAAGAGCCGCATTGGAATTGGTCGGTCGAGAAGTTCTATCACCACTGGTTTCAATCGGACAGCGAAATGCTTGGGTTGATTCGGGAGCTTGGATGGGAAGACAAGGTGCGATTCCCGCGCCCCCAGACGGTGATGTTGTATAAGAATAAATGGTATCCCTTTGACTCTATTTTCAAAATGGCTTTATTCCCTGGCTTGGGCTGGGGAATAAACAAGATCCGTTTCGGCTTCGTCGGTTTATTTCTCCGCCTCACAAACAACTGGCGCGCGCTGGAAAAAGTCACTGCCGATGCATGGATGATGAAATGGGCAGGAAAAGCTGTTTACGAGCAGATGTGGAAGCCGCTGTTGATCGGGAAATTTGGTCCATACTATAAAGATGTCAACATGGCGTGGATGTGGGCGCGTATCAAAGCACGCACAACACGGTTAGGCACATTCGAAGGCGGCTTTCAGAAATTTGCTGATTTGTTCGCGGAAAAATTACGGGAATCGGGAGTCGGGATTCGGCTGGGGGTGAAGGTAGAGTCAATTAAGCGGGAGCAGGCTGGGATGTCAGTCCGAAGCGTTGGAAAATCCGAATCCTTCGATAAGGTTTTGGTTACCACATCGCCCAATCTGATGGCAAGATTTTGTCCCGACCTGCCAGAAAAATACTTAAAGGGTTTGCTTGAGTTGAAATCCATGGGCGCAGTGGTGATGACGCTGGCACTGAAATATCCGTTATCAAAAGATGGTTATTACTGGTTCAACGTGCCGAAGGATGAAGGCTATCCGTTTTTGGCGCTGGTGGAACATACGAATTTTGTGCCAACAGAAAATTTTGGCGGCGATAGGATTGTTTACGCGGGCGATTATTTGGAACTGGGTCACGAATATTTTTCGATGAGCGACGATGAATTGCTGCAAAGGTTTATTCCTGCGTTTCAAAAATTCAACCCCGAGTTCTCGCGCGAATGGGTCAGAAAAATTTGGGTATCCAAAACAAATTACGCCCAGCCCGTTCCATTGGTGAATCATTCAAAGAATGTTCCTGCAATTCAAACACCGATCGAAGGATTATTTTTTGCATCAATGAGTCAGGTGTATCCGTGGGATCGAGGGACAAACTTTGCAGTGGAAATTGGCAGGCGTGCCGCGAGAATGATCATAGAAAAAACTCAGGCGTAAAACTTAAATAATTTTCAAACTTCCCGAAAGGCACATTGCTCATGAAGATGGCCGAGAAAGATTCGATCTGATATTTGTGTTCTACGAAATAATCAATTGCCTTGCTGTTGACGAGAGGCGCAGACGCGCCAAACTTCTCCCCCTTTTCAGCCGCCAAACTTTCAGCATGGGCCAGCACGGCTGGAAAATCATGATCATCCAGCACCGCAAACGGTCCGTGGCTTTCCCCGACATAACCATAGCCAACGATTTCATTCCTGCGTTTGTAAACAAACCCCTCCCGCACGGTAATGAGCCATTGATGGACAACTCCGCGGGCATGCCCGATGAGTTTCCTGTCAATGCGATGCATGTCTTCTATATGAACATCCAAATTCATCGGTTCGATCTTGAGATCGGTCTGCACGTCCACCTTTTCAGCATTGCGATAAAAATACTTGAACAGGAAGCGCCCATACACTCCCATCTTCATATAACGATATAAGGCGCGTTCATCCAACGTGGCAATGATGGTGCGATAGCGCGCATCGGATTTTGAAAAGGCGCGTGCCAACAACTCGCCTCCAATCCCAGCCGATTGCTGGCTTGGGGATACAAAGAACTCGGTCAACTCTTGCAAACCATCATGCTCAATGGAACGCGCATAACCCAAAATCTCACCCTCTTTTTCCGCCACCCAGAATTGCGATGCAGTTTGCGCCAGTAACTCAAACACTGGCTTACGTGTTTCCCAAAGCGATTTCAGCTTTTCAGGGTCATTCCCACCTGTGATCGCCATGACATTCATGCGTTCGCTGTAATCCATTATGGATTTGAGAAACACCTTAAATACTGGGAAAGAGTCTTCAATTGTACCCATGCGGTAGTGGATGGTCATTCGCGTATCCTTTCCGAATAATAGATAAGGCATTATAGCATTTGAGATTTCAAGATAAAAACCTTCCGGATCGTTTGGTTTCACAAAATCTGACTCGGAAGGTATATTTGTACCTATGCACGACCTGTGATTATCACTGTCCACCCCCTAGTAGATATGGATTCCAATCGCACAGGATGATGTCGGAAACGTTCAAAGACATCAGGGTGGTGAAATCCCATCACAACATTTTTTGATTAATGAATGTCATGTTATTATTTTTGTTTATCTGCCCACAGGAACGCAAGCAAAAAGACTTCAGCGGTTTTGGCATAATACCCGATGGCGCTAGTCGTACCTGCTGCAAATTGCTTATTCCCCATGATTGCCCATAACACGATGGTAAGCAGGGTGTACCCCACAATCCCCCACCAGACCATTTTATGCCGCTGTTGAAAAAAGGCGGTCGGCAAAAAATACGCTCCCAGTAAGCCGAGATAGCCGAGTCCATTCAAGGTAAACCCCGGGTCTGGGAAGAGCGTAAGATGGAAATAGGCCGTTAGCAATCCGCCCATTAAGATGCCATAATGTCTAACATTAAGTTTCATATTTTTTCTCCTTTGGTAAATGACGCAAATGCTGGTTAGACCATCATTGAAAAGACAACACAAAGAACAGACTTTCTTACCCACTGATGTTACGCACCGTCCCGCAGGTTTGGGCAGAAAGCGAACCTGAATTATGGGAACCTGCGGAACGTTTCGCGTGAGCGGTAAGGTGAGTTACTCAGGAGAACACATAACTCGTCTTTGGGTTTCACTCGTTAACAAATCAAGGAAGTGCGAGTACAATACAAATAATCCAACTTTCCCCTGTCGCAATTCGGCGGGTACCTATAACGAAAAGACGGCTTGTACACATGAAAAATCAAGTTTCAAATGCGCGAACATCATTCAGCCCTGTTTTTTTGCGAATAGTAAAAGAAAACCACAAAAAAGTATTGAGTCTTGATATGCGCTTGAAAAAGCTTGAGGAACTTACAAAAATAAACGGGGAAGATCATGTCAATTCAGTTGAAAGAAAGATTCAATCACTTGAAGGCGAATTAGCCAAAGCATCTTTAATCGTCATTGTTTTCTCTGCCATGGTGCTTGAATCGTATATTTATGATTATGCCTCACGCCACCTGACAGATGCCTTTGTTAAAGACCATCTGGACAAACTGGACACTTTAAGTAAATGGATTATCGTTCCCGTATTAATAACAGGCAGGGAAATCCCTCAACATCCAAACTGGCGCGAATTTTTAAAAAAATTGATCAAGGCAAGAAATTCGATCATCCATCACAAATCATCCCCACCGCCGGCATCTTTTCATAATACGAAAAAATATCTTGAAAAACTGCAGGAAAATTCAAAAACTTTACTTGAAGCGGCTAAACAATCCACTCAACTTCTTAATTTACTTGCTGATAAAATTATGGAAATAGACCCACAGGAATCTACGTGGGTTAAAGTATATCTTACCTAAAATCCACATATCCCTCGGAGGAAAAATGAGCTATCAAAAGATCATCATCACTGGCAATTTGGGGCGAGACCCTGAAATGCGCTACACCCCATCAGGACAAGCTGTCACCAGTTTTTCTGTTGCAGTCAACGAATCTTATACCAACGCGAACGGCGAAAAAGTAAAGAAGACCATTTGGTTCCGCGTGACTGCATGGGGCAAACAGGCCGAGATTTGCAACCAGTATCTCAAGAAAGGCCAACAGGTTCTTGTGGATGGTCGCATGAGCGCAGATCCATCTACTGGTGGACCCAAGATTTGGACAAAACAAGATGGTACTTCAGGCTCATCATTTGAAATAACGGCCTCCACAGTACGATTCCTCTCTTCACGCGTGGATAATGATAGTGGCCCAGTTTCAGGCAGCAGTGGCATGGAAATGGCTGAGCTTCCTCCTGAAGATGACATTCCATTCTAATCACATAATGATATTCCCAGGCTTCGGAAGTCTATTCGCAAGTGAATCGCACCTCGGCAAACTTCCGAAGTCTTTGGATTTACCTTTCCGTAAAATATGGATAATCCCATGACCACTCCCCAAACACCTCCCAAACTCACAGGCCCCATTCTTGAGCTTCCCGAGGAACTGGAAATTGTATACGCAAACCTCGCGCGCATTGCTCACTCCCCTGCTGATATTGTGATTGATTTTGCCCACCTCCTGCCCGGCGAGCCAAGAGCAAAGATCCGCTCGCGTGTGGTGATGACTCCAATGAGTGCAAAGTTATTGGTGAGAGCCCTCACCGAAAACATTGCACGCTATGAAACAGCATTTGGAGAGATCAACCTGCCCACCAACATCACACTCGCAGATAATCTCTTCCGTCCCTTTCAGCAGCCGCCCGACCCGCCCAAAGAACCGTAGAATCAACGTGCACAAACTCGAACAGATCACAGATGGAATACGAAAGACCTTTGACGCGCGCACCTCTGCGCGCGATCATGCCCTTGCGCAGGCGCGTCAACTCACACGCGCCTGTTCGCTTGCCATCCGCGCCGTGCATCGTGATGAAGTAGATGTAATGAACGCACACTTACAGGAAGCGCGTCAACTGGCTGATACGCTGCGTGCCTCCTTGGCATCTCACCCCGATCTTTTTTATGCGGGATATACCCAGGACGCGCTCAAGGAATTTGTGGAAGCGAATGTCACCTGCGCCTTGATACGAAACGAACCGCTTCAGACTCCCGAAGAGCTGGTTGTTGAACCCTCTACATTTCTCAACGGGTTGGCAGAAGTCGTCGGCGAGTTGCGCCGCCGCAGTTTGGATATTCTCCGTCATGGATATTCCCCGGAAGTGGAACGCCTGCTTGGCATCATGGATGAGATCTATTCCGTCATGGTAACCATGGACTATCCCGATGCGATCACAAATGGTTTGCGCCGCCAAACAGACCTCGCACGCAGCATCATCGAAAAAACTCGCGGAGACATTACCTTTAGTCTGCGCGGCGAACACCTCGAACAAGCCATCAGCCAGTTAAGCGCCCAATTAAACAGCGACCCGCAAAACGGTCAGAAAAGTAGCGGATAATTCAGATGGCAAAAGGTGGGCGTCGTTATCCGTTAATAATCTATACCCACATGCTAAATCGTTGGTGGTCGGCCATCTTCGCAATTGGGATGGCCTTGCTTGGTTTATCGTGGGCTGTTTACAGTTGGAGGTTTGAACAATGGCGCTGGCTTACATTTGCCAGTATCGGCGGAGTTTATTTATGCCTTGGGCTTTTATTATTTGCCATACGCAAAAGCGCATACGTGCAACCATTCAGTGACCATCTGCGGCTTGCCACCCCATTTTTTCGGCTCAACATTTCATACAAGCGGATGCTCCGAACATCTTCAACAAATATGGGCGCATTGTTCCCGCCCAACAGCGTTTCAAAATGGCAGGCAGAGATCATTCAGCCAATTGCCAAAATGCCCGTCATTGTGGTTGAATTGAATGTTTTTCCCATGTCGCAATCATCATTGCGTTTATTCCTTTCACCGCTTTTCTTTAAGGATAAGACCCCGCATTTTGTGATCCTGGTTGACGACTGGATGCGTTTCAGTTCGGAGTTGGAAAGTATGCGCACAGGTTTAACCAGATCCAGCGCTCCAAAAAAACGGGATCATTCCATCTTGTCGCGTCTGTCCGATAATAAATGAACATCTACTTTGCTTGCTCCATTACGGGTGGACGTGAACTTGAGACGACCTATCAGCAAATCGTCGGCGCACTTTTAGCAGACGACCATGAGATTCCGACTTCGCTCCTGGCACAGTCCGAGGCGCTGGAGAATGAGGACAAGCTCACATCGCAGAATGTCTATCAGCGCGATGTGAACTGGATAAAAAAATGTGATGTGCTGATCGCAGAGGTTAGTGTGCCTTCTCACGGAGTGGGCTATGAGATTGGCTTGGCCTTGCAACTCAGCAAACCCGTCCTATGCCTGCACCAAAAAGGGCTGAAAGTTTCCAAAATGATCACTGGAAATTCCGACCCGGCGCTCACCATAAGAGACTACTCAAATGTGGAAGAGGCAATTTCGCAGGTGCAAACTTACCTGCTTAATCTATAAATGTTTGTGAATATTATCACACTCAATTTATGACATTTGACGATGGTTGAAAAAAGGTTTATCGATTAGTATAAATGCGGAGATGGAACACTGACACCTCTAACGCCCTCCTCCCCGTCTCCTCCTTTGGCGAAAGTTGCCGCCGAGTTTTACTCGGCGGCAACATTTTTAAGCAGGGATATTATTGTTTTTTATCCCTGTGTCGGCAGAAGAACGGTGAACGTAGAGCCTACACCCATAGTCGATTCCACCCAGATACGCCCCTGATGCCTATCCACAATGGACTTGACAATTGCCAATCCCAAACCAGAGCCTTCTACATTATCCGGGACATTTGAAGCGCGGTAAAACTTTTCGAATACATGGTTTTGATCTTCGGGCAATATACCCGGACCTGTATCTGCAACTTTGAGGATCGTCTGCTTATCCTGCATGGACATGCTCACTCGAATACTACCGCCTTCGGGTGTGTATTTGATCGCATTGCCAACCAAATTATCGATCATCTGCCGGATACGAATGGGATTGACGCGTACCGCTTCTAAATTCCCTGCCAGCTCTGTTGTAAGGTTCAGCTTCTTTTTCTTTATTTGGGCATCAAACATATCGAGCGTGTATTTGAGCACCCCTTCAAGATGTACGAACTCACGACGTGTATCAAAACCTGCTTCGAGGCGGCCAAGATCAAGCAAGTCATTAACCAGAGAAGTAATGTGCTGAACGCTCCCCTGCAAGAGTTGTAAGAATTCCAACTGGTCCTGGTTGAGTGCACCCGTTCGTTCCACCAATTCAGCGTAACCGAGAATTGCAGTTAAAGGAGAACGCAGGTCATGTGAGATGGTATGGATAAAATCACTCTTTAGAACGTCAAGTTCCTTTAGATATGAAATATCCTGCATGGTCACGGCCGCGCCTATCCCCGGGATGTCCGTATATTGAGCATTGAAAATGCGGCCATCATCAAAATTGATCTCATGATATTTAAAAGATCCCTCTCTAGAGCGGGACAACAGGGCGTGTAAGTCACCATTTGTAATGGCATCCTTAAGTGGTTTGCCAATTACTGCCGCATTACCCAGATTGAAATTATCTCGTATAGTGCGATTCACAAACAGGATGACTTGATTCTCATCCATGACGATCACACCATCCTGAATATTTGCAATAATCGCTTCCAATCGGGCCCGCTCGGCTTCTGAGATCTTGGCTTTTTCTGCCAGAGATGAAGTGGTACGCTTCACCTCACTTCGCAGCCAATCCCCCAGATTTCTCGCACGCTTGAGGCTATTTTGAACTTCATCCACAATTTCAGCTTCGTTAAGCGGGGAATAAAGGTAACCGCTCAAACCAGCCTTCAAAACAAATTTGGCAAGCCCGGCTGTATCCTGATCTGCGTAAAAAATGATCGGTAAAGTAGGGAAACGTTCAAGCATATCGGTGGAAACAGACAAGCCGTCCTGGTCAGCAAACTTCTCACCAATGATCATTAATGAGGGGATGGCTTCCTGCACAAACTTTTCCAAGCCTGCACGATCATGGGCATTGGCCACTTTAAAATCCGCCGCATGTAAAGTCCGTTCCATTAGAGTCAGGAGCGGGGAGGGATTCAGCGCGAGGAGAATAAGAAGCTGTTTTGCCATGTGATCAATCACATACTATATTATTTACAACAAGCGCTGGTCCGTGATTGACACCAACGCTTTTACCGTGGAAAGCACGGTGGTCAAGTCCTGAATATCAGGATCGTTTTCCACAATTAGAATTTGTTCCCCGGATGCCATGTTTATTAATTTTCCACAACAAGATTTTATCATCTTTTCGAGTACAATTTTGGTGATGAATTTTGAAAAATTTAAGATTGACACAGTGATTCGAGCAGTTGCCTGAAAAAGTGTATCTTTTATCTATGTTACTATGATCCGATTGATGGTTCGTAGGTTAGCAAAAAACATAACTTTTCAGGCACTTTCTAAGGATAAAGATGCAGCACCTGCCCTATATTCCAGGATTGAAACCCGCTGACCCAGGACCGCTCTCGCGATTTCTGCCTGTGCTCGAAGATGGCGTGATCTCCGCCTGGCTCTCGCATCTGGACCGTCCATCAGCCTGGTTGCTCGACCCATTCGGATTCTCCCCGCGACTCGTCCTCGAAGGGGCGCGCAGCGGATACCGTGTGCTGGTGACCGTCAACAATCCGGTCACGCGTTTCCTGCTGGAGACTTTCGCCAACCCTCCGCCCGAGTCGGAATTCATCGCTGCCCTGGCTGATCTTGGCGCACTCAAAAAAGGGGACGAACGACTCGAATCTCATCTTCAATCCCTGTATTTCACAACATGCGAAAATTGCCAACAACAGATCCAGGCACATACCTTCTTATGGCGCAAAGGAGAGGATGCACCCTATGCGCGCATCTACGACTGTAAACATTGCGACGACACTGGGGAACGTATTGTGACTGAGGAAGATATCGAACGCACGAAGAAGATCGCAGAAACAGATGTGTTGCACCGTTCACGCGCTTTCGAACGCGTCGTGTCGCTCAACGACGAAGACCGCATTTTTGTCGAAGAGGCGGTTATACATTATCTGCCGCGTCCGCTTTATGTGCTGACCACGATCATCAACCGCCTTAATGGCATGAATATATCCGCAGAACGAAAACGCGCGTTGACTGCTCTGATCCTGGTGGCATGTGACGCAGGCAACACGCTTTGGGCGCACCCAGCTGAAAGGCCGAGGCCGAAACAATTTAGCACACCGAGTCAATTCCGCGAGCATAATGTGTGGATGATGCTCGAGCGTGGATTAAGTCTATGGACGGGAACAGGCTCAACTGTCCCGTATGAGGCGTGGCCGAAAAAGATTCCTGAAAGTGGCGGTATCTGCATTTATGAAGGTCGTCTCAAAGACCTTGCAGATGAAGTCAAGAGGGAGATTCCAATTGCGGCCGTGATCGGATCAATGCCTCGTCCAAACCAGGCGTTTTGGACCCTCTCCGCTTTGTGGGCCGGCTGGTTGTGGGGCCAGGAAGCTGTCGAGCCATATAAAAACGCACTGCGCCGCAGACGTTACGATTGGGGCTGGAATGCAACCGCCCTGCATGGGACCTTCAATCACTTAAATAAGTTACTGGTGGATGGGGTGCCGATGTTCGGCTTGATCGCCGAGCCTGAGCCTGCCTTCATGACCTCGGTTCTGACTGCCGCGCAAACTGCGGGATTCAAATTGGAAAGCGTGGCGTTACAAACGGAAGACGACCCCGCGCAAGTGACCTGGAAGAGCACGCAAAAAACAAAAGCGGGAAATGTGGATGTTGAAACTGTGCGAAAAGCCATGCGCGAGCATTTATCTGCGCGCGGCGAGCCGGCTGAATATTTGCATATCCATTGCGTGGGGTTGATCGCCTGTGAGACGGCCAATGCGCTCAAACAGCCAGAGCATGAATTTGATGAGGCCCTGCGAAAAACACAAAGCTTGTTTGAATCTGCACTGAAGGCTGGCAGGGAGTTTGTGCATTATTCGACAGGCGAGAATGTGGACACGGGGATGTGGGGTCTCGATACGGGTATCGATAAGGGCGGGAAAAGCCTTCGCTCTACTCGACCGCCAACTCAGAGCGAATCACTTTCTGACCGCGTGGAAGTTGCCATCGTCACATTTTTGCAAAAGCAAAACGAGGCTGTTTATCTTGAAATCGAAACGGATTTGTATCCACGCTTCCCGGGTTTACTGACACCCTCCAAAGGGTTGATCTACGCAGTGCTGAATTCATACGCCAATAAAGATGGCGCGCGCTGGAAACTGCGCGAGGAAGATCACGCCCTGATTCGGCGCGCAGACATGAAAAATATTTTTGAAAGCCTCGAAACAATGGGAAAGAGATTAAACTATAAAACGCAAAAAAATGACGTGGAATTGATATGGAAGGAAAATAACAAAACCGTTAAGAAATTTCATGTGATGGCTTCAGCTTTGGTCAACCGCGCATTGGAAAATGCAGATGAACAAACTGTGATCGTCATCCCAGGCGGACGCGCCGCCCTGGTTGCCTATAAACAGGAACACGATCCATCACTCAATGAACGTTTAAAAAAGCATCCGCTGGTGAAATATCGTGTACTCCGCAGCCTGCTCGAGGTCCAGATGTTGTCGCGTGAAACCTTTGAGAAGCAGATCGCCAGCGACCCTGTTGAAGCGTCCACGCGACAGATGATGATGTTTTGAATCAGTAGGGACACAGCGTCGCTGTGTCCCTACTGATTCAAATTCCTGTTCGAAGCGCAATCGGCTTCAAATAAGAGTCCAGCAACGTATCCATCTGCTCAACTGACTCACAGACAAAGAACATTGGATTAAAAGCATAGACTGTTTTCGGGATTTGAGCAATCGTTTCAATATCAAACGGAGCCAATATCACCTCGCCGCCAAAGTATCCACTGCGATCAATTCCCAGCTTGTCGTACAGCGCCCGGATGACATTCCATCCCTGATCTTCAGATGACATCTGTCCCTTTTCGTGCAGTTCATTGATACCAGCGGTGATGCGATTGATATCCTTTTTATGGGTGAGATAATTATCTTGTAACTGCACAAATACATCCCCGCTGTAATCCAGCACATTGTCCCGGCCAAGGCGGTAGAACTCCATGATCGTATTCGTGAGTTCACTCCGCCCCGAAATGATCCCGGCTCCGAATACTTTTATACGGTTGTCTTCCATGACCAATCCGAATTCGGTGCTGTACCATGCCAGGCGTTTAATGACCTCCCTCTCTGCCTGGGTCGCATTTACGTAAGCTGGGGCAAATTTATCCTCGATGCGCGCATAAAAACCCTGGGTCAAAAAAGGCAGATGACCGAAAATATCGTGGAACATATCCGGTTCCGGCGTAAACAACATTTGCTCACGGGAACGCAGATAATCGGTGATCAGGAAAATACGCTGGGCAAACATCTTATACCAGTCATCGGCAAGGGTATAACGGACAGCCGTCCGCTCGATGCGCCATCCAGTCTGAGGGGTAATATGTTCGTTGAGATGCCCCACCGTAGGGATGCGACGCGGGTCAAGCTTTAAAAACCCCAATCCTTTTTTAAATTCCTTGCAGATGTGCTCCAGCAAATAGGATTGATGAATACCTGCGAACAAGTCAGCCCAAATTGCATGTTGTTCATCGGAGAAGATGATTTCCTGGTTTCCAGCAGTATATTCTTGAGCCGCATCAATGTGTTGCTCGGCGATATCACCGGTGTAAACTGGCGGGTTTTGATTTTTTGTCATGATTTTCACCTTTCAAATAAAGTAACATGCCTTGAGCCATAGGATATTATCACCTCCAAAATCGGACGTCAAGAATAGGACAAATCTGGTCTAATACACTGCGCATTGCTTTGCCCGATAACAGCATGATAAAATCTTAACCATATGAACGAGAAATCCCTGAACGGGAAAACCATTTTGATCACGGGCGCCGCCAAACGAGTGGGTCGTATCTTTGCGTTGGCTTGTGCCAGCGCAGGTGCGGATATCGTCATCCATCACGGACATTCGGAAAAAGACGCCTTGAAAGTGAAAGATGAGATTGATGCACTCGGACGAAAGGCTCACGTCCTCGCCTCAGACCTCGGGAAGCCTGCTGAGGCTACGAGACTCATTTCCCAGGCAAATGAATTTTCCCCGCTATTCGCGCTGGTAAACAGCGCCGCCATCTTTGAACCGCTTTCCTTCAATGAAACGACGCTTACAGATTGGGAGCGTCACATGGCGATCAACCTGACCGCGCCATTTTTATTGAGCCAGGAATTTGCGAGACAGACTAAAGAAGGCCGCATCGTCAACATTGTAGATTGGCGCGCTTTACGCCCCGGTGCAGACCACTTTCCCTACACCATCAGCAAAGCCGCCCTCGCCGCGTTGACTCAATCTCTTGCAGTTGCATTAGCGCCGCGTATTACAGTCAACGGGTTGGCATTGGGAGCCATTCTCCCGCCGTCCGATGGAGCCGTGAATGACGACATCATTAAAAATGTCCCAGCCAAACGATGGAGTGAACCGCAGGAAGTTGGTGAAGCCTTGCTTTTCCTGCTGACAGGCCCAGCCTATGTCACCGGAGAGATCATTCATGTGGATGGCGGAAGGCATTTAACATAATCGTCATTGCGAGGAGCGCTCTCCCTGGCACCGCCCGCCAGGGCAGGTGTGCACTTTGCGACGAAGCAATCTCCAACACGGTGAGGAAGAATGCTCACCGCACTGGCGCGCGGCGCAAGTGTCGGGCGAGAGAACACCGCCCTCGCAATGACGAAATGGAGAACCCATGGATAAAACCTTTATCAAAGATCTGCTAGTGCGCGGCATTATTGGGATTCGTGATTGGGAGCGTGAAAAACCGCAGGATATTCTGATCAACGTGACGGCCTTCAGTGATACCTCACGCGCGGCAGAAACCGATGACATTGCATATTGTGTGGACTATAGCGTTTTGGCAAAGAAAATCCAAACCCATGCAGAGACATCGGCGCGTTTGACCGTCGAAGCACTTGCAAATGATCTTGCAAAAATATGTCTTGAGCAAAAAAGTGTGCGAAAGGCTATTGTCCGTGTGGAAAAACCCGGGGCAGTGCGTTTCGCAAAATCGGTGGGCGTGGAGGTGGAGCGCAATCGTAATGAATGAGCTGCATCATGTTTATCTCAGTCTCGGCTCGAATATAGAACCTGAAACCCATTTACCGAAAGCGATTCAATACTTAAGGGATTATGGCGAAGTTAAAAGCATATCCACTGTATGGGAATCGAATGCTGTTGGTTCTGATGGACCGAATTTTTTAAACGTGTGTGTTTTATTCCTGTCGCACCTGCAGCCTGTTGAACTAAAGGAAAAAATCATCAGACCCATAGAGGCCGGGCTTGGACGGATCCGCTATTCAAATAAGAATGCTCCGCGTACAATTGACATTGACATTGTACTCTTCGATGAAACGCCACTCAACACAGAATTTTGGGACTACGCTTTTGTAGCGGTACCGCTGGCCAAATTAATACCCGACTTTGAACATCCCATTCGCCACGAAAAACTAATTCGAGTCGCTGAACAGTTACAAAGTCAGGTGTGGATCGTGAAGCGCGAAGACGTAGTTATATCTTGAGCGGACCCGCTCCGCGAGAGATATTATCCAGAAATTCCTCTCGCGTGGCTATCTTGCTTCGGAAAGTTCCCAACATCGTGGACGTGGTCATGCGCGCATCGTGTTTCTTCACACCGCGCATCATCGAGCAAAGATGAAGGGCTTCCAACACCACCGCGACACCCTGCGGCTTTAGCAAGTTGTTGATGAAATCGGCGATCTGGCGAGTCATCCGTTCCTGCACTTGCAAACGACGGGCGTACATATCCACAATGCGGGGAATCTTGGAGAGACCGAGCACCTGTCCGCGAGGAATGTAAGCCACATGCGCGCGCCCCATGAACGGAAGCATATGATGCTCACACAGACTGTAAAATTCAATATCGCGCACAATCACCATGTCATCATAGGTAACATTGAAAAGCGCATCATTGACAATCTTTTTCGGGTTCGCACGATAGCCACTTAATAATTCAGGATACATGCCTGCAACGCGTTTGGGTGTATTCAACAAACCTTCACGCTGCGGGTCTTCTCCAAAAGCGACCAGCATGGCCTGGATTGCGGTTTCAATCGCGTCCGTATCAATATCGCTTTCAAGAAATTCCTGCTCGTTCGCATCATCATCTAGGTCATGTTTTTGCATTTTATCTCCAAGCAACGGGAATGAATTCCCTGATTTTATCTGATTTGTGGAATTATAAGGACTCTGAAAGTTCGATTTTCAAAGGTTCTTCAATTGTCCTCACTTTATATTATTTACAAAGTTTCGAAAAAGCCCTTTCAGATTTCCCAACCCTCAAGGATATCCGCTAATCGGACAGTGGGACTCTGAGATAAACGTTTCCATCCATTCCAACAAGCATCTCGCGGATCATGTTTTCAAGGGCCCGTTTGATTCGTATTCGTTCTTTGATGTGCGGAGCATAGGGATTGTATGTCACAGGCCTGCCAACTTGCACAGTACGGCGTACAGCGTGAACCGCCAGTGGATAAAATCGCAGTAAGCGACCCGTTTGCTGAAAATAGAACTCGCCTAATCGCACAAAGCCTTTTTTAAAAGGAGACATCTCATATTGAGGGTCAAGCGGTTGTGTTGGGTCTTCAGGGAATATCAGCACAAAGCGGCCCTGAGTCAGCAGGTTAATGCTTTGATCGAAGGTGACGGATAAGTCATTAGGATTTGAATGGACGGGGATGCATCCCATCGTGTTTAACAACGGGACGGAAATTTTTGAGATAAATTTTGCCACCCATAAACTAAACGGCATGGGTAGATGTAATTTCCTTTCGACAAAATCCCAACGAAGATATTCGGGGGCAAGATTTGTATCCATCATCTCGGAGACCACCCAGGGATAGAGTCTGAGCGGCACAGACGAAACCACGGCAATCGGCCCTAACGCTCTGAGGTGATTTGCAACAAGGATCGCAGGCCCCTGCTCAGGCAAATTTTCTTCTCCCGTTACTTCTCCTCCCCAAATGAAGGCCTGAAATCCTGCGGCAAGGATACGGTACAACAGGTCTTCTTCCATGTTTTCCTCCATTAACACTATACAACTTTCACAACCTGCCTGCAAGACGATTGTATAGAGATTATTTGCACATATTCATTTCCAGATAAAGATTGACTCGCCCCCGAGCGGACATTATCCCTCAGGAGCGAGGTGTTTTTTTAGCAACACTTCACTTTGCAGCCATTAAACTTATAAAATTATGCTATACTTTTTCTACACAAAAGGAACTTCTTATGTCCATTTCCGAAATCGAACAAGCAGTTACACAATTACCTCCCGATGATTTGACACGCTTCCGTGCATGGTTCGAAGAATTTGACGCCAAAGCCTGGGACGAGCAATTTGAACAGGATGCCAGCTCTGGTAAATTGGACAAATTCGCCAACAAAGCCAGCTCTGATTTTCGCGCGGGCAAAGCCAAAGAGCTATGAGGCATTTCGCCAGTCCGTCATTTTGGGATCTTTACGAAAAATTACCGTCAACCATTCAGGAATTGGCAAACAAGAATTTTGATTTACTCAAGGCTGACCCAAAATATCCATCATTACATTTGAAGAAAACAGGAAAATATTGGTCAGTTCGCGTGGGGATGAAATATCGTGCGTTGGGAATTGAAATTCAAGAAGGCATGTTGTGGTTTTGGATAGGAACACATGCCGAATATGACAAGTTGTTAGCATAGATATATCTCGCCCCCGAGCGGATACTTGTGCTAAGCCGGTCAAAGCATTCCTCAGGGGCAAATTGATTTTTAACACCGCGCTTTACCAAGCTTCCGCAAACTATTACGAGTAAAACATATACAATATCCAACCAGGCCCTCCGCCATCGCGGGTACCTCCCCCAATTGCGACAAGGTTCAACCGCCACTTTTGATGATTGTATTTCAACTTTTTTTGTCATATCATAATGATAGAGAATTTTTTCTACTTTAAGGAGGCCAACAATGTCACGTAACGTTTTTGCTCAAGTTTCGGTTTTCGTCTTGCTCCTGCTGGCGTTCTTTGGGACCCCGGTCGGCGCCCTGGCTGGAGGTGTCTGCGGTGGTACATATGTCGTCGAACAAGGAGAAACGCTCGCCACGATTGCCGCGATGTGCGGCACCACCGTTTCTGCCATTTACGCCGCCAACCCCGGCATCAGTGGATCTCTGTATACAGGTCAGGTCTTGACGGTTCCCGGCAATTACTACACAATTCCCAGCACCCCTATTCCAATTACCCCTACTCCAAACACCACGACCTACAATACCTACAACTACTACAATTATTCCCCGACCAGTTACAACGGCGTATACATTGTCCGGGTTGGCGATACATTCTCCGGCATCGCCAGCCGTTACGGGGTCAGCATAAACGATCTGTGGGCCGCCAATCCAAATATTTGGAATATAAACCTTTTGTATGTCGGTCAGGTAATCTATGTGCCCACCTCTGCTGGGCAGGCAGTTTATGTATCCACCTATCCAATCTGGGTGGCAATTGTGCCGACTCCCACAAAGGAACCGCTTCCACTCTCGTATGGCACAGTCCCCTCAGGTACTCCATATGGGAAAATCAAATTATCCAATCAGGCCAACGGCGATGTTTATGTGTCATTACAGGGCACAACAAGAGACGGCATCCATGTGATTAACGAATATCCGGTAAGCGGGACAATGAATGTCAAAGTGCCAGCCGGCTGGTATGTCTACGTTGCCTGGGTTGGCGGCCAGAAATTCGAGGGACAATTCAATCTGGGTGGGGATTCAGACCACTCCATTACGTTTTACAGCAATAGAGTTATCGTTGAATAGTAAAGCTGGGGTAGCGCTCAGGTTTTTTTAGAAAGCTATCCCTAATATTTTTCCTATTACTCCAACGACTCGCCCCCGAGTGGACATCATCCCTCAGGGGCGAGTTTTGTGTCGGTGAATGCTAACCTCCCCACGCATGGATATTCATCGGTGTTTTCATTGCAACGTAAAAAAGCGATGGACTCTCCTCTCAGAAAGCCCACCGCCTTTTCCTAATCCCTAATTACTAATCTCTTTTCTTCTATACAACTATACTTACTAATCTTCCCTTCGCCACAATCACCTTCTTTGGCTCTTTGCCTTCCAAATACTTCTGGACAGTCTCACTTGCCAGCGCCGCGGACTTGATCTCGTCCTCTGTCGCTTCGGCTGGGACAGTGATTCGGTCACGTACCTTGCCGTTGATCTGGATGGGCAACTCGATGGAGTCTTCCTTTGTGGCGGCTTCGTCAACGGTGGGCCAGGGTTGTGTGTGGATTGAATACGGCTTGCCCAACTGCGACCACAGTTCCTCGGCGATATGCGGCGTGATGGGAGCCATCATCTTCAAATAGATTTCCTGTGCTTCGTTCCATTCAGACGTTCCTACTGCACCTGCTTCACGCGCCTTATACATTTCATTCATCAACTCCATCAAGGATGAAATGATCGTGTTGAACTCGAAATTGTCGAAGTCATGTGTCACCTTGCGCAGAGTCTGGTGAACCTTTCGGCGCAGATCACGCACATCGTAGGGGCGAGCCGCCATGTTTAAGTCAGACGTCTTCATCCCGCTAGACGGCTCGCCCCTACTGTCGTCTGTAAACAACGTCCACACCCTCCGCACCCAACGCACTGTTCCCCCAATGCCTTGCGAGTCCCACGGCGCGCCCATTTCCCAGCGCGCAAAGAACATAATGTATGCGCGCATGCTGTCTGCGCCATACTTATTCACCAGCACATCGGGAGCAACCACATTGCCCTTGCTCTTTGACATCTTGTCGTTATCTTCGCCCAGCACCATGCCTTGATTGCGCAATTGCATCATTGGCTCATCG
>DATEDD010000273.1:0-2259 GCA_035286565.1 Anaerolineales bacterium | reverse complement strand
CCACGATCTGAAATCGAAGGCGACATGGGCGACGTCACCATGGGTATGCAAGCCCGCCTTATGTCTCAGGCGCTTCGCAAACTTTCAGGCGCGATCAACCAAACCAAAACCTCTGTCATCTTTACCAATCAACTTCGCCAGAAGATCGGCGTGATGTTTGGCAATCCTGAAACCACCACGGGCGGACAAGCCCTCAAGTTTTACGCCTCCGTGCGTCTTGATGTGCGCCGTATTCAATCCATTAAAGTTGGTGAGGAAGTCATCGGCAATCGGACGCGAGTCAAAGTGGTCAAGAACAAAATGGCGCCTCCTTTCCGCACGGCCGAGTTTGACATCATGTTCAACGAAGGCATCTCAAAGGCTGGCGACGTACTCGACCTGGCCACCAAGTTTGAAGTCCTCACCAAACGCGGTGCCTTCTTCTCTTATGGTGATATCCGCATCGGTCAGGGACGCGAGAACGCCAAGGATTATCTGCGCGGCAACCCGGATATGATGAACGAGATCGAAGGTATCATCCGTCAGAAAGCCCTCAGCGGTGAGATCGCTCTTCCGCTTGATATTGGCGGCGACGGCGGCGAACCCATCGGCGCTCCTGAAGAAATATAAAAAAATATCGCCATACAAAATTTGCGGGACGCTGACCGCGAAGCGCGCAGACAAACGCAGATTTTCTCTTTTTGTATCAGCGAAATCAGCGTTTTTCTGCGTCCAATTTCCATAAAGTCACAGGGATATTCTCTGTGACTTTATGGTTTAATCAGGACATGCTTCGCCTCACGCTTCGCGTCCGCCCCTGCCTGATTCTGCTCCCAATCATTTTCTTCGTTCAAGCCTGCGCGCCTCAACTCACATCCACACCCTTCCGGCCGCCGACCGCATTGCCGCCCACTCAACCGCTCGCCACAACCACGCCTGTGCCGCCATTGTTCACACCCCAACCCGCGCTGACCGCCCTCGCGACAGCCACCACAGGAGTCTGCGCAAACGATCTCACCTTTGTGGATGACATTACCTTCGATGACAACACCTCCGTTTTACCCAACGCAAGCATGGATAAGCAATGGCTGGTGCAAAACAGCGGCACCTGCAACTGGGATTCATCCTATCGTTTGAAGTGGGTGGGAGGCAGTCCCCTTGGCGCGGCAGAAGAACAACTTCTCTACCCCGCCCGCGCAGGGACTCAAGCCATGCTTAGTATCCACTTCATCGCACCCGCCGAAGCAGGCTTCTTCGAAAGCGCCTGGCAAGCCGTTGACCCGAATGGGAATATATTTGGTGAATTGATATTTATCAAGATCGTGGTTGCGCCATAGTTTGCTTTTTCAGGGGCTTTGCCCTCTAAAGAACAGGAAGGAAACCCCCCATGCTCTCACAAACCGAATTCCCCATCGTCTTTGCAAACCTCAAAGCCATCCTCATACCTTTTTCGTCGAAACTGATTGTCAAAGCAGATACAGCGGCGGGATACTCTCTTGATGGCCCCTACAGCCAGAAATGGAAAAAGGAACTCTTCTTTGGGGCCGCGCAAATAAAAAAGAATTATGTCTCTTTTTACCTTATGCCGGTTTACATGTATCCAGATCTGCTGAAAAATATCTCACCCGAACTTAAGCGACACATGCAGGGAAAATCCTGTTTCAATTTCAAGAAAATCGAAACGCCCCTGTTCGCTGAACTTACCCAACTCACCAAACAGGGATTTGAACGATTTATAAAAGAAGAGCATTTCTGAACCCGTTGATTTAGTTCATACTCATAAATCCGAACATGCGCCATAATCCACGCATCATTCCATGACCGAAATCCGGCTTCAAAAACTGATTTGGACATGACCCTGGAATGACCGCGATGCCATTTGCGCGGCACATCTCCACCGCAGACTGTGAGACACTGGTCATCCCCGCCGCGAGGCCGGGCTTCGTGCCCAGCATGCAATGCATCCACACGTGCTTGATTCCCAAATCCACACACTGCTGGACAACCTGCTCAGTGATCTTTGGATTGGTGAGTATAAACACCGCATCAGGCTTTTCGGGCAGAGACTTTAAGTCTGCATAGCACGGCGCGCCATCATAAGTGGATATGCGCGGATTGACCGCGTACACTTGATAGCCCGCCTCCTTGAATTTCTTATAATTCAAATTACAGCCCGTCTCACGTTTATCAGATACGCCAACGACAGCGATCTTTTTCTGTGCGAGGAAATCCTGCACGAAATTATCGAGTTTTGCCATAAGAGTTCTCCTTAATGAAAAA
>DATEDD010000272.1:0-6057 GCA_035286565.1 Anaerolineales bacterium | reverse complement strand
TGGATATAAGCCGCCCGCGCCAGAGTTGATCTATGCGCCCGGGCGCGACATGTACGGCGCGATGAAGGTCGGCGCATGGAGTTTCAAAGAAGGCAATTACATCACCGAATATGATTCACACATTGCCACGAAACTCGCATATGTGATGGCAGGCGGAGAATTGTCCAAGCCGCAATGGGTGAGTGAGCAATATATTCTCGACCTTGAACGCGAAGCATTCCTGTCGCTGTGTGGTGAAGAGAAGACACAGGCGAGAATGTGGTCATTGTTGCAGACAGGGAAGCCGTTACGGAATTAAAAAAAACAGTACACGGATTTGACGGATTACACGGAGTTGCACGGATTTCTTTTTGATTTGGTTGAATGACGGAGTAGACACTTTGCACCAGTTTGGTACAGGACAAAAGCCGATATTTCAGGGGAAACATTCAGAGTTGAGCGATAAGATTCTCAAGGTTTTCTATGAAATCCATAACGAACTTGGTTATGGATTTAGTGAGAAAATCTATCTGAAGGCTTTCAAGATTGCTTTGTAGGCAATCGGTCTAAAAGTGGATGACCAGGTTCCAATCAATGTTTACTTTCGCGGACAGTTGATAGTTGAATTTTATGCTGATTTGGTTGTGAACGATTTGATTATGCTTGAGTTGAAGTCCGTAAGCCAGATCGTTGATGAACACGAAGCGCAATTGCTCAATTACTTGAAGTCTACCAAAATCGAAGTAGGCTATGTTATGAATTTTGGAAAGTCAGCAACTTTCAAGCGAAAAGTCCTTGATAATAATCGCAAAGGGTCATTATCCTGGACAAACCAATAAAAAGAAAAATCCGTTCCTATCCGTGAAATCAGTGTAATCCGTGTACAAAAAGGAGAGACACCATGAAAGAAGCAGTTATCGTTAGCGCAGTACGAACCCCAGTAGGAAAAGCCAAACGCGGCGGACTTGCCACGGTTCGTCCCGATGAAATGGGAGCAACCGCGATTAAAGAATTACTCAATCGCACGCCAAATCTTGACCGTGCTCAAATCGAAGATGTGGTTTTCGGTTGCGCCTTCCCCGAAGGGGAGCAGGGCATGAACGTTGCGCGCATGATCGCTTTGCGCGCGGGTTTGCCCGATACTGTCCCCGCTGAAACGATCAATCGTTATTGTTCATCGGGTGTGCAGTCTATTGCGCACATTGCCCATGCGATTAAATCTGGTGAGATTGAAATCGGAATCGGCGGTGGTGTGGAGTCCATGTCCATGGTACCGATGATGGGCTATAAGTTTTCACCCAATCCGCATTTCGCGCAGGACTTGCCGCACTATTACACCAACATGGGACTCACCGCCGAAAACGTCTCAGTGAAATATGGAATCAGCCGTGAAGATCAGGATTCCTTTTCATTCAAGAGTCATCAGAAAGCCGCCAAGGCCGTGACATCGGGTCTCTTTGATCCTGAACTCGTTCCAATTGATGTGGAAGTTACTGAGTATGTGGATGGTAAAACCGAGAAAAAATCATTCAAGGTGAAACGTGACGAAGGTCCGCGTGCGGATACGACGATGGAAGCCCTCGCAAAGTTGAAGCCAGCCTTTAAAGAGGGCGGAACCGTTACGGCAGGCAACTCGTCACAAATGTCCGATGGCGCGTCGGTGGTGATGATCATGTCTGCTGAGCGAGCCGCGCAGTTGGGACTTAAACCGCTGGCAAGATTTGTCTCGTTTGCAGTGAGTGGTGTCCCGCCTGAATTGATGGGCATTGGTCCGATTGCCGCCATCCCAAAGGCGCTAAAAGTCGCAGGACTATCCTTGAATGACATTGACTTGATAGAATTGAACGAAGCCTTCGCCGCACAGGGGTTGGCTGTTATACGCACGCTGGAGATTGACGAAAACAAAGTCAATGTCAATGGGGGCGCGATCGCGCTTGGACATCCGCTTGGCTGCACGGGCTCGAAACTCACCACACAGTTGATCTATGAAATGGGTCGCCGAAAATCCAAATATGGAATGGTGACGATGTGCATCGGCGGTGGAATGGGCGCCGCGGCGATCTTTGAGAATTTGCAAAATTAAAAACGGTCGAAAGTCGAAAGTCAAAGGTCGCCGACTTTTGACTTTCGACCTTCGACAAAACAACAAAATCTAAACAAGGAAACTAACTCATGTCTCTCACAATCGAAACTCTTATGTCCAAAATGCCTGGCGCATTCCTCCCCGAAAAAGCAGTGGGACTCGATGCCACGATCCAATTCAAGTTCACAGGCGCAGAACCTGGAGAATGGTACGCGACAGTAAAAGACGGGAAATGCGAAGTTGCAAAAGGGACTCACGCTTCCCCCAAGATGACTTTGACTGCCGACTCTGCTGATTACGTAAAGATCTTCACCGGCGAAATTGACGGGATGCAAGCCTTCATGCAAGGAAAGTTGAAACTCGCAGGCGACTTGAACCTTGCGATGAAGCTCACACAGATGTTCAAGATCAAGTAATTCCGTCATTGCGAGGAGGGTGGACTTCACGACGAAGCAATCTCCTGTCAAATAGGAGATTGCTTCGTTCGCTAAAAAACGCTCGCTCGCAATGACATAATTCTTCAGACCCCCGAGTTTTTGGTACAATCTGCCCAATCTTTTTTCAGGAGTATCAAAGTGGATTTTAGTTGGATTGCACAACCCGAATCATGGATCGCATTGGTTACGCTGATAGCGCTTGAACTGGTGCTCGGCGTGGATAACATAATTTTCATTTCCATTCTGTCGGGAAAACTTCCAAAGAATGACCAGTCGCGCGCGCGTACCACAGGCATTATGCTTGCGGTCATCACCCGTATCTTGTTGTTGCTTTCCCTCTCATGGATCATCAGCCTCGAAGAGCCGTTGTTTCATATCTTTACCCTGGGTGTTTCAGGCCATGACTTGATCCTGTTCGTTGGTGGATTGTTCCTGATTGGCAAAAGCACCTTTGAGATCCATGAAAAGTTGGAAGGTCAGGAAGGTCAGGCATCTGCAAAGGTCTCGCCAGATTTCACAAGTGTGATCATCCAGATCATGTTGTTGGATATTGTCTTTTCTCTAGATTCGGTGATTACTGCGGTGGGCATGGTAAATGAAATTCCCATTATGATCATTGCAGTTATCATCGCTGCGGGCGTAATGGTATTTACGTCAACCCCCATTGGCGAATTTGTGGAAAGACATCCGACCGTCAAAATGTTGGCGTTGAGTTTCCTGTTGATGATCGGTTTTACGCTCGTGGTGGAAGGTTTGCATCAGCATATTCCAAAGGGATATGTTTACTTTGCAATGGGCTTCTCGATCTTCGTCGAAATGATCAATCTGCGCGTGCGCGATGTTTCTGTAAAACCTGTCAACTTGCGTGATGCCTATCGGCAAGAAAAAGCGGATATGCAACTTGTATCTGTCGTGGTCAAGGCGACTGCGAAGAAGACAAGGCCGAAGAGCAGGAAGAAATAAGTATTCCAGGAAATGAAAAAACCGCCGACTGCTATTTGCAGTCAGCGGTTTTGTTTAAATTGAATGAACGCCCATCATACTTGGCTTGGTGATAATACCACTAGCTTTTATTCCCAGTTCTTCAAAGACCCGCATGATTTCTGCTTTCGCCCCTTCTGCATTTTCAGGTGGAACAAAAGAAATAATGGATGGCCCAGCCCCGGAAAGCGCCGCGGCGCCAAATCGTTTTGCAGTTTTATAAGCAGACATTCCTGCGCTTATATGTTTTAGGCGATACGGTTGATGTATGCGGTCATCCATTATTTTTTGCATCAGATCAAGATCGCCAGTGCGTAAAGCATCTATAACAAGTGCGGTGCGGCCGATATTGTAAATGGCATCCGTGCGCGAAACAGATTTGGGTAACACAGCGCGCGCCATGCGGGTCGGCCAGTCCACATTCGGTTTTACGATCACGATGGTTAACTCTGGAATTTCATAACGGCGCGTGATGATCTCGTCGCCGGACATTACCGAAACCACCAGTCCGCCAAATAACGCGGGGGCAACATTGTCGGGGTGACCTTCCATTTCAGTCGCCAACTTAAGTATTTCATTTTCCTTCAATGGATTGCCAAGCATTTCATTCGCGCCAAACATACCCGCCATAATTGCCGCCGCACTTGAACCGAGTCCGCTGCTCATTGGGATTTTATTCTGCGCGTGGATTTTCACGCCCTTCATGTCTTTTCCACAAACTTCATGTATAAGCGTAAAAGCCTTTGTCAATAAATTCCTCCCTGGCACCGCCCGCCAGGGCAGGTGTGTGGCTTTATTTAATTTCTCTGCCCCTTCACCTGTGACGTGATATGTGAGTTTTTCGGATGGCTCGAATGTGATTTCATTCCAAATATTCAACGCAAGCCCCAGACAGTCAAAGCCGGGACCTAAATTTGCAGATGTGGCAGGAACTCGGATTTTTATCATGCGAGACATTATAATCGCCTCATTCTTACAGAGTGCCGCAGAATATCTAAACTGGAAATAAAAATCTAACACGCAATTTATTCAAATAGTTTGGAAAACAATAAAAAAGCGGCAATCCCGGAGTTGACATGACCTACCAGGGCTTGATCCATCGCTACGGGCATTTGCTCGACCTGCCCGCCCACACAAAAAACATTTCCCTGCTCGAAGGGAATACGCCGCTGATCCCCATGCCGCGCTTGAGTAAGGAATTTGGTTTTGATTTATTTGTCAAATTTGAAGGCTTGAATCCAACCGGTTCATTCAAAGATCGTGGCATGACTGCCGCCATTAGCGAAGCCGTTGGCCGCCATGTAGAAACAGTTATCTGCGCCTCCACAGGCAACACAGCCGCATCAGCCGCGGCTTATGCGGCGCGGGCTGGTTTGCGCGCGATGGTATTGATTCCTGAAGGAAAGGTTGCAGCAGGAAAACTTGCGGGCGCAATGGCTTATGGGGCAGAGGTGATTCAAATCCAGGGTTCATTTGATGATGCGCTAACTTTGGTGGTTGAGATTGCGGAAAAGACTCCGATAGCGATGGTCAATTCAATTAACCCATTCCGCATCGAAGGACAGAAAACTGCCGCCTTTGAAATCTGCGATGACCTGGGTTGCGCGCCTGATTGGTTGTGCCTGCCTGTCGGCAATGCAGGAAATATCACTGCTTATTGGGCAGGTTTTAAGCAATATCACAAAGGACTGCCGCGTGTGCTGGGTGTGCAGGCCGCAGGCGCAGCTCCGCTTGTGTTGGGTCATCCCGTTGATAATCCAGAGACGGTCGCAACTGCCATTCGTATAGGCAAACCAGCGCGTGGACAAGAAGCATTGCATGCGGCGGCTGAATCAAAAGGAAAGATTATTGCGGTTTCAGATGAGGAGATATTGTCAGCCCAGCGGGTATTGGCTTCGGAAGGGGTTTGGGTTGAGCCGGCATCTGCCGCAGGGTTGGCCGGTTTGATGGCTGAATCAGGCCGAGGCGCGATGGATGCGAGAGGTAATAAAGTTGTGGTGGTGTGCACAGGTCATGGGATGAAGGACCCGTCCATTATCACCGAGTCGTTCCAATCCCCAAAAATTATTCCTGCAAATTATGATGCCTTGATCGGCCTGATCGAAAAGTAGTACCCATGTCTCCGGTAGGCATGAGACTGTGTTTTATAATTTGCTTGAAATTTTATTATAAGGAGCTAGATGTGTTCTTTCATGAGTGGAATATTCTTGTGGTTTGGATTATTTTCCCGCGAGTAATTTCAGAGTGATTTTGTGGCATTTATATGGCAGGCGTTGTATAATGGAAAAGTAAGTTAACCCCCAACCCAACAAGGAGAGTGTCTGATGGATAACAAATTTTTGCAGGTCATAGTGTGTTTTTTCATTCCACCGCTGGCTGTTTATATGAAGAAAGGCAAAATTGATAATGCCTTTTGGATCAACGTTGTGTTGACTATTTTGGGTGGTTTGCCCGGACTGCTCCACGCTTTATACGTTGTGTTGATGTAGCTCCTAGTTTGAAAAACCACCTTGCGAAACGGTAAAACGTGCGAGGTGGTTTTTTGATTCAAGGCTTCGTGAATATCCTACTTGACAG
>DATEDD010000271.1:0-6346 GCA_035286565.1 Anaerolineales bacterium | reverse complement strand
TTACGATTTGAGATTGGTGGCCGAGTAGACGGCGGGTCTCGATACGCCCTTCGGGCTACTCGACCACCGCCGCCGTATCGAGACCACGTTTTACTTCAAGATAAGATTGCAGGATCACAACTGCCGCGAAAGCATCCTGGTGGCCTGCACGTTTTTTGCGCGAGATACCAAGTTCAATGCGGGCATGGCGGGCAATTTGTGTGCTGAATGATTCATCCCACATTTCAATGGGGGTACCGGTTTGATTCTTTAGTTCGTCTGCAAAACGCGCGGCGCGGCGACCAGCCAGATTCGGGCTGCCATCTTCATCAAAAGATTGACCGATAATGATAAGTCCAGCTTCGTTTTGCATGGCAAGTTCAGCGACTTGCGCGGCGTCCACAAGACGCGAAACATGCTGAATGACTTTCAATGGATTGGCGATAGTCCCTGTGGAATCGCTTAATGCAATGCCAATCCGCTTTTCGCCGTGATCTATTGCCAGGATTCTCACTTCAACTCCACCAATATATTGAACGGGATCAATGGCAGCCGCTTCCACCATGCAGGGCGGATAGTGATCTGCGGCTCATCTCTTAATGCAAAGGATTTCATCAACTCTGTCTGCGCGCGCACCGGGTCATGTCCGCGAATGATTGAAAACACTTTGACTTCGTCAATATCGCGCAGCGTGACCTGTGTTGCTTCCAACTCAAAATGTGTGACACCGATAGAGTCAGTGATTGGGTCGGAAAGCGGCTTGAAGGTCACTTCGCCGAATGGAAAAAATCCCTGCGGGACGGCTCCGCCTGCGCTTGATGTGGAAACCGCAAGTTGCTTCAAATCAGCATATGAAATGGAACGGGCAGAATATTCCACTTGCATTTTTAGCACGAGCATTGTGCCTGCCTGCCCATCGGATGGCGAGAATTCCTCACGCAGCGTTTCAGTGATTTCGATTGTATCCGGCAGTAATAGATCTTCGACTTCGATTTGCGCGCGCATTTGCATTTCAGCAGAGCGGCGTAATTTTTCCAACACCACAACGCGCAATTCTGCGCGGTCTCCTTCGGTGGCTCCAATCGTTTTTATGTCCGTGCCGCCAGAGATCACATCGGGATTAGTCACTTTTACAGAAAGTCCAAGTGTTCCTTCAACGATCAAAATCGAATCTGATTCCACGTTTCCCTGGGAACCTGCCTTAAGCGCTTCGATCGGAACTTCCACAAATTTATCAATGCCTGTGGGCAGGCGCGTGTCATTCAAAGTGACAAACCGAATTAAATCTAATGTGGAAAGTATCGTGCCTGCCGGAATTTCAATTTCATCCGAACCCAAATTTGTGAAGCGCGCAACGCCTTTCGATTTTGATTTCGGCAGCGTGATCTTGCTGGTCACTGCCAACGACCCTTCCGCATCCACAAGGACCGATAAAGTCTGCGCGGGGATGTTGCCCGTAACCGATACGGTTTCAAAGGATGGGCTTGCGTTCACGGGAATGACGATGGATCGAGTCTGCGATTCGGGATACAAAGTCACCGCCGCACGCGGGACAAATAAGCCTGCTACTGCTAAAACGGCAATTACCCCCGCTGTGAAAGTAACCACGCGCCCAAGCAGGGATGTCCGCCAAACGGGTTCTTTTTCATAAATAGAATCCCGCATCTGACGCAGGGCAGGGCGCGGAGGTTTCGGGATGCGCTGAGTCCTGGGGACAGGCTCCGGCCAGGGGTCCTTTTGAGCCGAGGTTGTTGAATTGAAAACTGGGATGCGAAGCGACTCGGCGTCTCGCCTCACCTTCGCACGGCGGGTGACCAGTCCCAATTGCGCGCCGAGCGAATCTGCATGGCGTTGCAAAACTTTCAAATCCAGCAGCCGCAGAGTGACCTTTTCATACTTCGGCCACACCAGCAAGATGCGCGGCGTTTTCGCCCAGGATAGCTTATCGCGGACGGAGATGAGGTCATCGTGAGTTTCGAGGATGATGATTTTGGTTTTCAAGGTAAAAGTAGACAGGTAAACAAGTAGACAGGTTAGTTGTGCAATTTTCTTGCTTTCTCTACCAAAGCAGGTAAAGTATTCAATAAAGAATCCACATGCTCAGGCGTGGAGTCGACACCGAGCGTCACCCGCAATGAACCCAAAGCCCAATCACGGGAATAACCCAATGAAGTAATCACTTCACTCGGCTCAGGATTTCCTGTTTTGCAGGCAGAACCAGAGGAACAGGCAAAGCCGGCAGAATCGAGCATTTGTAAAAGCAGGTTGCCATCTACATCTTTGAAAACGAAGGATGCATGATTCGGAAGGCGGGATTCAGGGTGTCCGGTTAATTGGGAATCGGGAATCGTTTCAAGGACTTCTCCAATAATACGATCGCGTAATGGTTTGACATGTGCGATACGTTTTTCGCGTTCTTCTGCAGCAAGGCGCAAAGCTTCCGCAAAGCCAACAATATACGGCACATTCTGCGTCCCCGCCCGCAGACCATACTCCTGCCCCCCGCCCGTCATGTGCGGGAGAAGGTTAGTCCCATTGCGAACGTATAACGCACCTACGCCTTTTGGTCCGTAAAATTTATGCCCGCCGAGGGACATCAAGTCTATGCCAAGTTTTTCCACATTTAGATCCAAATACGCCGCGGCTTGAACGGCGTCCGTATGAAAGAGAATGTTGTTTACCCTCGCAATTTCAGCCAATTCAGGGATCGGGTTGATCGTGCCGATCTCGTTATTGGCGTACATCACTGAAGCAAGCGCCGTTTGATTGCAAACCGCTTTGCGCATAGACTCGGGCGTAACTGCGCCATATTGATCCATATCCAGCCACTCGAGCAGAAAGCCAAATTCTTTTTCAAGTTGCTCAGCAGTTTTGCTAACTGCATGATGTTCGGTCTTCGCAGTTAGAATCCACTTTTCACCAGACGATTTCATTCGCGCCATCGCCGCGCCTCGAATTGCAAGGTTATCTGATTCAGAACCACAGGAAGTAAAGATGATCTCTTCCGCGCGGCAGTACAAAATAGATGCAACCGTCTCACGCGCGGACTCGATCGCGGTTTCAGCCTTCTGGCCATATCGATGTACAGATGATGGATTCCCGTACACCTCGCGGAAATAAGGCATCATCGCGTCTAATACGCGCTGATCAATGGGTGTCGTGGCGGCATAATCAAGGTATATCATAAGAGAGATTATAGCAAACAAATCGAGCCTAATGATAAAATCCAGCAATCTTCACAATGGTATTCAAATTCAGGATTGCTGGATAAAATTAGACAATGAGAAGAAACTGGGCACAAACAACAGGCGGAATCTTAGGATCAGGCCTTGTTCTTGTTATGCTTTTTGCAAATCAACTGGGTTTGGATAACAACCCTGTCTGGGGAGCAAAACGGTTCATCTTTTTTTTCATAGGCATTCTCATCCTTGCCGCCTCCTTGTTCTATCGCGAAAATAATTTCATCGGTCAGGCATTCAACACTTACACAGGACAGCTTTACCTTGCCATTGGCGTCTTAAGCGCATCCATCATCGTCATTTATGTTTGGATTATTTCCATTGGGTTGTGGACAACCTGGCCGAATGAGACAAGCTATTATGATCTGCTCGCAACCGCATTCAGCCACGGTCAAATTTCGCTGGAAGTTCAACCCGACCCTGCCCTTTTTACACTTGAAAATCTTTACGAACCAGGCAGCCGCGAAGGCATTCCCGTATTATGGGATGCTTCTCTCTACAAAGGCAAATACTATCTGTACTGGGGACCTACACCCGCCATGCTGCTCGCGCTGATCAAACCATTTTATACACAGCCAATAGGTGACAAAATCCCAACTTTTGTTTTTGTCACAGGCACATTTATATTTATTACTCTGTTGATCCTTGAGTTATGGAAAAAGTATTATCTCGAAACACCGCGCTGGGCAATCCTGCTAGGAATTGCATTCGCAGGCTTGGTCAACCCCATGCTCTATATCTTAATTGAAGCGCGCATTTACGAGGCCGCGATCATTAGTGGACAATTTTTCCTGATAGGCGGTTTATATTGGTTATTCACCGCATTCAATTACCCATCAACCACGCGCCTATCATTGGCGGGTTTATTTTTCGCGCTTGCAATCGGCTCTCGTACAACCCTGGCTCTGCCCATTGCGTTTTTCGCGCTCATCACCCTCCTATGGGCCATCAAATCACAACGAGAGAGAGTCTTTGCGTTAATCACCGCATTTGCCCTGCCATTGATTCTCGGCACAATCAGCTATGGCTGGTATAACCAGGCACGTTTTGATTCCATCACCGAATTCGGCTTACGGTATCAACTCACCAGTTACAACCTTTACGAAACCCTGGATGAAACATTTTCGCTTGAATACATTCCACCTAACATATACAAAACGCTCTTCAATACGCTTGAAAGGCGTATTACGTTCCCTTTCCTCTTCCCCACCCGCTGGGCGGGACCCTCATGGCTAGAAGGAAGTTACCCAAATTTTTATTTGCTGTTAGCGGAAGGGATCACTGGCATTCTGGTTGGAAGTCCATTCATGATCTTCGCATTCTTCGCAGGACATAACAAAAACAAGAACTTTCGCTGGATATTGACCTGCCTGGTAGGTTCATCTCTTTTGACATTTTTCACTTTGCAGATCTTTTTCTTCACGACCATGCGCTACCTGCTGGACCTGATACCCGCGCTGTCCCTGCTGGCAGTGATCGGCTTCTGGCAGGGACTCACCGAACTAAAAACCCGCCCCATTACATGGTGTTTATTCGCAACACTGGGAGTTGTACTTTGTATATACAGCATAGCAATTAGTTTATTGCTTCCTATTTCGGGTCACCTGGAAGCCTATAGGGTCTTCAACCCTGAATTGCTCAGGAAAATGACATTGACATTCAACAGCCTGATAAATAAGTAAATTAGAGTTTCAAAACCAATTCACGCCACTTTTCTAACCTTCAACCGTCCCTGTTTCACAAGAAGTTACGCGTCCGAAACATTTTGTCGTACAATGACATCACAGGAGGCACTATGAGCGACTTCCTCAACTTTCTCAATACAGCAGATATCGAAACATTGACTAATATACAGGGCATCACCCATCCCGTTGCAAGGAATATCACTGCCGCGCGACCATTCATTTCTGTGGACGATTGCCTGAAGGTAAAAGGGATGGGCAAAAGTCTGCTCATACGGATGCAATCCTTTGCTGAGGCGCAGGATGATAATTCAGAAAACATTGCCATGATCCCGGCAGAGGGATATGCACTGCCCGTTCCCATTGGGAAGAATCAGCCTGCACAAGAATCTGTAAAAGATCAGCCATCTTTCCTGACACGTTTGGGGCGTGCATTTGCCAATTTTCTGCGTGTCTTGTTAAGATTAGTCATATTAGTTTTGGTGATCGGCGGAATCGGCGCGGGACTGTATTATGGTCTGCGATACATTAATAAAACATTGATCACGCTGGAAAAAAATACTGCGCGTGTTGGCGAACTTGACGATGAAGTTGCGAATCTGCAAATACAGTTGAATGAAATGAACAGCCGTGTGGATATTATTGAAACATCTGTAGAGACGCGCAGCGCTTCGCTTGATAAACTGGAAAAGATACAAGCCACGCTTGAAGCACAAATAAAAGAAAACAATGACAAGTCTTTGCGTGAGTTGAAATATGAAGTGATGATGACCCGTGCATTGGACATGCTGGGCCGCGCGAGGCTTTATCTTGCCCAAAGTAATTTTGGGCTCGCAAAAGTGGACGTGCAATCGGCACGTGATCTGCTTTTTGAATTACAAACTGAAACAGGTGACGATATGCTTTTGCAAGTAATTGCGCGTTTGGATCTGGCGCTCGGCAACCTGCCTGCTTTTCCCGTGGTCGCATCGGGTGATTTGGAAATCGCCTGGCAAATTTTGATGGGCGGAGGAACACCAATGATTACGGCTCCTGAACCAACTTTAGGAGCCACTCCCACGGCAACACCTTAACTGATTGAACTCCGAGACAAACTCTCGGAGTCCTTTTTTCGGATGATATAATTTCAAAGTCATCATTTTTCAGGAGAACAATTTCATGGCACAAAAAATTATTTTCGGCACGGACGGCTGGCGCGGAGTAATTGCTGAGGATTACACGTTCGATAACGTCCGCCGCGCCGCCCAGGGATTTGCGTCCTATATGCTGGCGCAAGGCAAAAAGGGACAGTGGGTTGTGATCGGTCACGATATGCGATTTGGCAGTGAACATTTCGCGGCCGCAGTTGCAGAAGTGCTGGCAGGCAATGGACTTAAGATTTATTTAACAGATGGCGCGACACCCACACCTGTCATTGCCTATGCCGTTGTGGATAAAAAAGCCGCG
>DATEDD010000270.1:0-3157 GCA_035286565.1 Anaerolineales bacterium | reverse complement strand
TCGGCAAAATGTCGGGGCGATTTTTTGTTCTAAACAAAATGAAGTTGTATAATGCAGACATCCTATTCTTTGGAACACACCATGCCATCCATTCCGCACATCAAAAAATCCGACATTGCCCGCTGGACAGACGAGGTTTATTTCCAGCGCGGACAAAAGTATTATGACAGGGAGCCATCTACGAACAGTGTAATCAAGGGATGACCATCAAATCCAAGTGCTCTGGGTCGCAGGCGTCGTTTTATCACCAGGAAGTATTGTTCAACAACAAGGGAATTGAATCTGCCGAATGTTCCTGTCCCGTTGGTGATGGCGGACATTGCAAACACACCGTCGCATTACTGCTCACATGGGTAAATGCCCCAGGTTCTTTTCAAGAGGTTGAATCAACCGATGGAATTCTTGAAAAACTCTCCAAATCAGAATCAGTAGATCACGAAAGCGCGAAATGTGCATGACGAAAAACGACATCTGCCAAGCCGAACAAATTTTCAACGGCATGAGCGATCATGCGTACCAAACGACGCAACGTCAGCCAGTATTTGGAAATAGGTTCAGTTGGATTTTTTAGGCCAATCGCAAGATGCTGACGGTTGGCGATATACAGATTGAAGATCACGAATGCCAGACCAACCAACAATAAACGAATGACAGGATTTCGAGATGTGGTGCGAGCGCGAGTTTGATTCATTTGACGATAACTGGTCTCAATGCCAAATCGTTGACGGTACATCTCAAAGACTTGATGCGCTTCAACGGATTTCGGCAACCTTCCAACGGCGTAGGCAAACCAACGTGCGCCCTTTCGTTTGTAGCGTCCTTTTGAATACTTCTTCACCACAACGGCTGCCACTTCCAGTTGTCCATGCTTTGGACTGTTGAATGTATAAGTGGTTTTGCGACTTGCCGATTTTTCAAACAACGTTCGCACACCACCTGACTTGCCGCGCACAGGCATAGGCATGATGAATCTGATTTTGCGGCGCTTGAGCGTCTTGAGAACTGGCACGGAGCAAAATCCTTTATCAAAATAGGCGTACCGAATGGAGATTCCTATAGATTTTAGCCGATCCAAGAGCCAAGCGACCGTTTTTTCCAGGCTTTCGCCTTTTTCGACAAAGCGCAGCGCCAGAACATAGCGTTGATGGTCATGCACAATCGAAACCGTTGCGTATCCGTGAAAATGGGTTGTTCCTGATTTCGCCTGACTGCGCACGATCTCTTTTTCATCTTCATAACATTCGCCGTGATAGGGGACCAAGGTCAAATCTATAGCGATGTAGTCTGACCGCTTTCCTTTCTTCACAAATCGCGGCGTTTGAGCGCGGAGAATTCGATTGAGTGCCCGTTGCAATTTGATGCGCTCAGGCAGGGCTTTGGCCAACACTTCGCGCAAGCGATTTGCGGACGGCGCTCCTTTCAATTCATGGCACGCCGCATCCGTACTGATACGGTTGGCGCTGGCATACCCTAAGACCGCGATGATGTCATCTGCTGTAATACGGGTATCCTGCAAGTCAAGCGGCAAATACGGACGTACCACCGCAATCAGCGCATTCAGCACTTGTTGAGATCGTAAGATTCGGTTATGTTTAATCGCAGGTTTGAACATGGCTCTTTGGTTTCTTTCGTCAGAGCCAAGTAAACCATGTTCAAGCCTTTTCGTGAACTACTGAGTATAGCTACACGTAGAACGAAGAGGAACTCAGATATGGACAAAGTCATTATCAAAGATTTGCTGGCGCGTGGCATTATCGGAGTCAATGATTGGGAACGCAAACGCGCTCAGGATATTTTGATCAATTTAACCCTGTTCACTGATGCGAAGCGTGCAGGTGAAACAGACAACCTGGAAGACTGTGTCAATTACAGCACTATGAGCAAAAAAATCCAGGCCCGCGCCGAAAGCGCAGGAAGATTAACGGTCGAAGCATTGGCAAACGATCTGGCTAAAATCTGCTTTGAGGATAAAGGCGTGCAAAGGGTCATTGTACGTGTAGAGAAGCCAGGGGCTGTCCGATTTGCAAGATCAGTCGGAGTGGAGATCGAACGAAGCCGCGATGAATGAATCACACCTGGCCTATTTAAATCTAGGATCAAACATTGAGCCTGAGATTAACCTGGTCCAGGCTATTGAATTGTTACATAAATACGGCGAGGTACAAGCGGTTTCGAGTGCCTGGGAGTCGAGATCGGTTGGCACGGCGGGACCTAATTACCTGAATGCATGCGTGTCATTCCTTTCGCCTTTTATGCAGGCCGAATTGAAAGAGCGGATCATCCGTCCGATAGAAGCAGAACTCGGGCGTAAGAGAAGTGAAAATAAATCCGTTCCGCGCACGATAGACATAGACATCGTGCTATTCGATGACAAGCCTTACAACGATAAATTCTGGAAGTTCGCGTTTGTTATTGTCCCGCTTGCGGAAATTTACGCTGATTACCAAAACCCTCTGACACAGGAACAGATCATTCGAACAGCAGCGCGCCTCCGCCGAGAGGTGTGGATGGAGGCGCGTCCCGAAGTATTAAGTCAATTTAGTGGGAACAGCAACAAGGTTCAGATCTGAAGCGGTTTGGCGCCGCGTGAGTTGTTATCCACATATACAAGCACGTTTTCTGCGAAAATATCACAGAAGGTCGACCCGAGACCGCGAGATATTTTCAAGAAATTCCTGTCTGGTTGCCAGGTTTGCACGAAATGCACCATGCATTGCAGAAGTCGTCATGCGTGCATCGTGCTTTTTTACACCACGCATCATTGAACACAAATGCACCGCTTCGACTACGACACCCACTCCCTGCGGCGCCAAAAACTCCTGAAGAAAGTCTGCAATCTGACGCGTCATACGCTCCTGCACTTGCAGCCGTCTTGCGTACATATCCACCATACGAGGAATTTTTGAAAGCCCGATCACCTTACCCGCCGGGATGTAGGCAACATGCGCACGCCCCAAGAATGGCAGCATATGATGTTCGCATAAACTGTAGAACTCAATATCGCGCACAAGTACCATTTCGTCATAATTGATATTGAACAAAGCGCCATTGATGAGTTTTGCAGGATCCGCTCCATATCCACTCAGAAGTTCTAAATACATGCGTGCCACCCGGTCCGGCGTATTTCTCAATCCTTCGCGTTCTGGATCTTCCCCTA
>DATEDD010000269.1:0-7522 GCA_035286565.1 Anaerolineales bacterium | reverse complement strand
CCCTTCGGTGTAAACGAAGTGCTCTAACCAACTGAGCTAAGCGCCCGGGTGACCGGTATTATAGCATGTGATCCTAAAAATCAATAAATTGTTTGTTCGCCTGCATTATAATCACAGTCATTCTACAGGAGAAACCTTATGGCTGACTCAAAACCACTTAACTGGACTCCCTCGCCCGATGTTGGTTACTCTGTGATCCGTCGCGGCGATGGCGGCATGACATTGACCTTCACCGATCTTTCCGATAGGACCATGGCGCATTGGCATGAATTTGCGCTCGAACATTTGCTTGGCGCCGACCGTCGCACGCGCAACCTGTATGACCTGCGCGCTGTCAAGGTTATTCCTGAAAAAGCCATCCGTATGGCTGTGGATGCAAACAGTGACCCCTCGGCGCGTAATATCCGCGTGGCGGTCGTGGTGGCAGACCAGTCCGTTGCGGATGGGATCCGGAGTGTGGCGGCGCTCGCAGAAACGGAACTGGCGTCCGCGATGAAAATATTTACAGATATCAACGAAGCAGAATCGTGGCTGGCGCGTCCGTTGGATCAGATTCCCTGAATGTCATTGCGAGGAGGACTTTTGTCCGACGAAGCAATCTCCCTCAACGTTTTGGGGATTGCTTCGGGCAAAGAAAGCCCTCGCAATGACATGATCGCAATTATGAAATCACAATTCCTTCAAATCGGAAAGTTCACCCTGGATTGGGGTTCCCGCACGTATGTGATGGGCATATTAAATGTGACACCCGATTCTTTTTCGGGGGATGGCTTTATTTCAAAAGGGGATGTGGTTCAGGCAGCTTTATCACAAGCGGATGAATTCATCGCCTCAGGTGCGGATATTCTGGATGTGGGCGGCGAATCAACCCGGCCGGGTTCTGCTCCTGTCCATGTAGATGAAGAGCTGGAGCGCGTGATTCCCGTCATTCATGCCCTGCACAAAACATTTCCAGACGTGTTAATTTCAATTGATACCTACAAAGCGCAGGTCGCTGATGAAGCGCTCAAAACGGGTGCGCAGATCGTCAACGATGTCTGGGGATTGCGAGCTGACCGTGAATTGGCCTTAGTTATCGCAAAATACAAAGTGCCTGTTATTCTGATGCACAACCGCAGCAACCCTGCCAGCCTGGATGTGCGCGAAAAACTTGGCAATGCCTATATTGGTTCTGAATATCAAAATTTGATCGAAGATGTCAAGCGAGAATTGCTTGAGAGTGTGGCTTTGGCAAGACA
Organism: Anaerolineales bacterium; assembly: GCA_035286565.1. Lineage (GTDB taxonomy): Bacteria > Chloroflexota > Anaerolineae > Anaerolineales > Villigracilaceae > Villigracilis. The sequence continues at coordinate 6,284 of DATEDD010000269.1, read as the reverse complement.
TGCCGGGGTGGCCGAGTCACAGATTGTGTTGGATCCAGGCATCGGTTTTGGAAAGACGCGTGAACATAATCTGGAGCTGATCAATCGCCTCGCTGAGATCCGCTCGTTGGGTTATCCGATCCTGCTGGGCACATCCAGAAAATCGTTTATTGGGTTTACACTAGACCTGCCTGCCGATCAAAGAGTGGAAGGCACTGCCGCAACTGTCTCTGTTGGAATCACGCGCGGCGCGGACATGATCCGCGTTCATGATGTGAAGGAGATGGCGCGGGTTGCAAAAATGACGGATGCCATTGTTAGAAAATCACCGAATTAAATATGGGAAATTACAGCAAAGAACTTCAGCGGGCTGGAATTATCGAAGCGAAGGCGGGCAGTAAAAGCACTACCCGCCGCTATTTGGACCGCGCCATTTACATGGCCAACCCGCATGATGTGCTGGCTGAAGCCTCGCAACAACATATTGAAAATTTCTGTCTTTAGGTTGATTGACAGGGATTTTGGCGACTTGGATGCTATAATGTTTTATCGAATTCATTCAGTCTAACAGCATGAAAGGATGCCAAATTGGCCAAAGTAAACTATCAATACGAAAAGCGTCAGAAGGAATTGCAAAAGAAACGCAAGAAAGAGCAGAAAGACAGGCTCAAGCAGATTAAAAAGAACACGCAATCTTCAGAGCCGCAAGGTACTCAGGAACCAAAAGAGACTACGCCTCCACCTCCACCTCCGCTTGCTCCTCCTGCACCTCCTGCTCCTCCTGAAAAATAGAGTCTTGCCCATTTGACCTCCGAGATTTTTTGAAAACTCGGAGGTCTTTATATTTAAAAAAGTGACAGTCACCTTTAAGGTGACTGTCACTTTAGTTCCTACTGAAACGTAATGGGCTCCACGTGCCAGCCTTCTTCGCCCATCAGTTTCTTGAGCCGCTCCAGCAATTCCGGGCAAATGCGCGTGGTATCGTTAGGGAAATCAATCAGGTGGGCCTTGCCATTCTCAAAGATCTGGAAGGTGAACTTATCACGTCCATGATGCGAGATCAACGTGCCGTACAAGGTCTTGATGCGGCGCTTGTCGCGTTCGTGGTCCCCGGTTGAGCGCAGGTTGATGGTGATCTGTTGCGGCGGATGTTCCTTATCCTTGTTCTCTTTCACCAGCGGGACATACAAAGATGGAAGCACCGCTTCGCGCCGCTCTTCAGCCTGCTCCAGCACTTCAACATTTTCCAACGCCGGAACAGCGCGAGTCACCAAGGGCGGGGTCACTTCTTCATTCTCCTTAAATTTTGGTTCAGGCTTTGCGGCAATTGCAACTTCATCAAAGGAAGGCTGCCATTCGTTGTCCCAGCCATCAGGGAAATTATCCGGCGCAGGCGGCGCGAGGTTGTCCGGTGCGTATGCCAGTTCTGGCTCGGCGATTGCGTGTGCCGGGATAGTATTTCGGTTTACAGGTTTGGGTGTTGGATTCTGTTTGGGTGCAGAGCCAGGTTTCGGCTTGGATTGAGGCGCATTGGGACGGTGAGGTGAGTCTGCTTCGATACGCGGGAGCACAGGCTTGGGAGTCGTATCCTGTTTGGCGTATGGGTCGTCTGCCGCCACTGTCACCTTGATCTCAGTTTTGATCGTATCCACCAAAATTTTAGGCGGCGGATTGCTTTGATCCACTTTGCCTTCGACGACGATGATCTGACCGACTTTCATTCCCTCTCGGAATTTTTCCCAGGTCTTGGGGAAGAGCACGAGTTCGATGTTGCCTTGAATATCTTCCATGGTGACGAAACCCATGGGCTTGCCTGTTTTAGTTGTGTATGGACGAACGACCGTGATGAGCCCCGCCACGCGGACTTTTTCCTCGTGATCGGCTTCGGATAGTTGGCCGGAAAAATAGCTGACGATACGCGCCAGTTGTAATTGAAATTCATTGAGCGGATGATCAGAGATGTAAAGCCCGATGAGTTCACGCTCCCAATTGAGCATGTCTCTTTTTTCAACATCTTTTACTTCGGGTAGTTGGATTTCTTCCACGACGCCAGTGTCCGCGCCGAAGAGACTCATTTGTCCCGCATCTGCCGCGCGGAAGTGATTACTGCTGATGGCAAGGATTCGATCCAATGAAGCCAGCAGGGAGGCACGATTGCCGAATTGATCGAGCGCGCCCACTTTAATCAGACATTCGAGTGAGCGTTTGCCGACGGTGCGCAAATCTACACGGCGGGCAAAGTCATTCAGGTTGGTGAATTTATTTTGCTCGCTCTGAGCGCCGTCGAGGGGCTTGCGCGCTTCCACGATGATGTTCACCGCGCCTTCGCTAACATTTTTTACCGCGCCAAATCCAAAACGAATGCTTGGTTGCACTTGCCCTGAGCCTGTCGAAGGGTCAACATCTTCAATGTTGAAATCCCACATGGATGCATTGATATCGGGCGCCAGCACAGGCACGCCCATACTGCGGGCATCGGCTGCATATAATGCCACCTTTTCTGTTTGGCTCGCCGAAGCAGACATTAGTGCGGCCATGTATTCGGCCGGATAATGGGCTTTGAGATAGGCCGTTTGAACAGCGATAACGCCGTAATCGGCCGCATGGCTTTTATTAAAACCATACCTCGCGAACTCTTCCCAGTCCATGTAAATGGCATCGGCGATGAGTTTATCCATGCCTTTTTCGACCGCGCCTTTTACAAATTTGGCGCGATGTTTTTCAATATCTTCTTTTTTCTTCTTTGAAATGGCCTTGCGCAACTCATCTGATTCAGATGGTGTGTAGCCTGCAAGTTCCACGGCCGCGCGCATGAGTTGTTCCTGATAAACAGGGATGCCATAGGTGTCCTGAAAAATAGGCTCCATTTGCGGGTGGCGATATTTCACTTCCGCTTTGCCGTGCATGCGCGCGATATATTCGGGAATGAATTGCATTGGGCCCGGGCGATATAATGCGACCATGGCGATGATGTTATCCAAATTCTTGGGTTTCATCTGCACGATCCAGCGCGTCATGCCTCCCCCTTCGATTTGAAACAGGCCGGCTGTCTGCCCGCTTCCCATTAATTCAAAAGATTTGATGTCATTAAGGGGGATGTTGCCCAGGTCAAACTTAATGCCGTGACGTTTTTCGATCATGTCGCAGGCGCGCGCCATCACTGTCAGTGTGATAAGTCCGAGGAAATCCACCTTCAACATGCCCAGCGAATCGAGAATGCCCATTTCAAACTGGGTCACCGATTTGATGGGCGTATCTTCTGAATTCGAGGTCGGACGGTGAAGCGGTAGATAATCCACAATCGGCTGGTCTGAGATCACCACACCCGCCGCGTGCGTGCCGGCGTTGCGGACCGTCCCTTCCATTTTTGCGGCAATGTCGATCACCTCGCGCATTTTTGGATCGTTATCGTAAATCTCCTTGAATTCTCTGATCGCCATGGCATCCTGCATTGATGAGCCTTTGCCAGAGGTGAACGGCACAAGTTTGGCAACCCGGTCGACTTCGGACAGGGGAATTTCCATCACACGCGCCACATCACGGAGGGCGGCTTTTGTCCCCATGGTGCCAAAGGTGATGATCTGCGCGACCTTGTCCGCGCCGTATTTGTTGGCGCAATATTGAAGCACTTCAGAACGGCGGTCGTCGCGGAAATCGAGGTCAATATCCGGCATGGAGATACGGCCCGGATTGAGGAAGCGTTCAAAGATGAGCGCGTATTCAAGCGGATCCACCATCGTGATCTCGAGTGTGTAGGCGATGATCGAGCCAGCCGCAGAACCGCGCGCGTTGTACCAGATTCGATTTTCACGGGCGAAGCGGCACAGGTCCCACACGATCAGGAAGTAGGCATCGAATCCCATGCTGTGGACGACGTTTAATTCATAATCGAGTCTTTCTTTAACCTTTTGGCTGGCGGCGTCATCCTGATATCTTTTCCTCGCCCCGGCCTCGCACAACCAGCGCAGATAGGTCTCGCCTGTATATCCTTCAGGGACGGTGAACTCGGGCAGGTGATAGCCTTTGAAGCCGAGGTCCACATGACAGCGTTCGGCGATCAGCAAAGTATTCGATAGCGAGGAGGGCACCTCAGCGAAAAGTCGATTCATTTCTGCGGGCGAACGCAGGAAGTATGATTCGTCCGTCATGCGCATGCGGTCCGGGTCATTGACTGTCGAGTTGGTTTGGATCGCGAGCAGAATATCCTGCAGGCGCGCATCCTCCGGATTGACGTAATGTACGTCATTGGTGGCGATGTATTTCGCCTCATAACGCGCACCCATCTCCAGCAGTTTGTTGTTCAAGTCCGTGATCTCTTTGATGTTGTGCTGTTGTAACTCAACAAAGAAGTTGTCTTTGCCGAAGACATCGTAATACCAGTTCATGCGGCGCACAGCCTCTTCGGGGTTATCGCTCAACAATGCGCGCGGAATCTCCGCGGACATACAACCTGAAGTACAGATCAATCCCTCGGAATGCGCGGCCAGGAATTCACGGTCAATGCGCGGATAATAATAAAAGCCTTCCAGCTGCGCTGCGGAGGCGATCTTTAAAAGATTCCTGTAGCCAATTTCATTTTCAGCCAGCAGGAGCAGGTGAAAGGAAGAGCGATCGAGTTTTGAATCCTTGTCCTTCATGCCGCGCGCGGCCATATAGGCTTCCAGCCCGATGATCGGCTTGATCCCTTCTGCCTGGGCGGCCTTGTAAAAATCAATCACTCCGAACATGGTGCCATGGTCGGTGATGGCCACGGCCGGCATGTCCATTTCTTTAACGCGTTGAACCAGCTTCTTTATATTTGAGAAGCCGTCGAGCAGGGAATATTCAGTGTGGACGTGTAAGTGGGCGAAGGACATGGTTGGTGTAGTAATTTCGCGGAGCGATTTAATCGTTGAGTAGTTGAACTACAAAACTTATTAACTTCTTAAATATCGAACTAAAATTCATTATAGCACGCATGTTCAAGATTGAACTCGGCGGGAGGCTTAATAAATCCACAGAAACGGATAAAATACTACAGTTATTTCAAAAATCTCAACCTGCGGTTTGCCTCCCGCATCCTGAAGCGTGTGTCCATACAGATTCAAAATATGCCCGTGATATAATTTTAGAACGTTCATTCTATTTTTAGCCAGTAGGAGAAACCCATGAGAAAAAAAGTGATGGTCTTCGTTGGAACCAGCAAAGGCGGGTTTATTTTCAGCAGTGACAGCAAACGTAAAAAATGGCAGATGAGCGATATTCAATTTAAGAGTTGGAATGTGATGCACATGCAGTTAGACTCGCGTGATAACCGCCTGCATGCGGCGGTTAATCATGTTGTCTATGGGCCGACCACACATTATTCTGATGATTTTGGAAGGATGTGGACTCAGGCGAAGCAGGTACCTGCGATTACGCGCGCTTCAAAATCTGGACGTCCGCTTGGTACGCCGCAAGAGGCAGAACGCTCAGCCGAGGGAGCGAACGTGGAGTCTCAGCCCGAGAAACTGATCAAGGTTTGGAACATCAAGCCCGGGCGCGAGAGCGAGGCGGGAGTCTTGTACGCAGGCGCGGAACCGGCCTGTTTGTTCATCTCCAAAGATCACGGCGAGACGTGGTCCCTCAACGATGGACTCTTCGATCATCCGCACCGCGGGACCTTCTTCCCCGGCAATGGCGGGTTGTGTTTGCATACGATTTTGCTCGACCCCACAAATGACAAGCGCATGTACATTGCCATCTCAACCGGCGGCTGCTATCGCACAGATGATGGCGGGCAGACGTGGAAGCCGTTCAACAAAAATGTGCGGGCAGATTTCGCGCCTGAAAAATTCCCCGAATACGGGCAGTGTGTTCACAAGATGACCATGCATCCATCCAATCCGAATGTGTTGTATCAGCAAAATCATTGCGGTGTGTATCGCAGTGACAACGCGGCAGAAGATTGGATTGACATCGGCGACGGCAAACTGCCTTCGCGCTTTGGTTTTCCAATCGCGGTTCATCCAACAGACCCAAAGACGATTTATATTGTGCTTGAAGAAAGCGATGAGTATCGCATGAGTGTGGATGGGAAGTTTGCCGTCTGGCGCAGTCGCGATGCGGGCGAGTCATGGCAGAGAATGTCAAAGGGTTTGCCCGAACGGTCGCATTTGGATGTTTTGCGTGAGGGGATGGCCACAGATAGTTTTGAAGACGCGGGCATTTATATTGGTACGAATACAGGCCAATTGTTTAGTTCTCGCGACTCAGGAGAAAGCTGGGAGTTGATGGCAGATTTCCTGCCACCCATCTATTCGGTGGAAGCGGCTGTGGTGTGAAAT
>DATEDD010000268.1:0-3827 GCA_035286565.1 Anaerolineales bacterium | reverse complement strand
GTCTGGGTGACAGCTCCCACAAACTCAAGAAAGTCGAGGTGAGTCAATGAATCCTTCACCGATAGGTTCAGGCGCTGGGCTATCTCTGCGCGAGTAGCATGTTCCTGCGAAAGCAGTCCGATGATCCGCAGACGGTCAGGGTTGGACACGGCTTTTACAAAATCAAGCATTTCCTTCATGGCTCACTTCCGTAAATCTATTTAGATGGATATCGAATTAGATTTTAGGTAGGAAATACCTTTTTGTCAAGAGCATGTGTGGGGCCAGAAGCATGCCCGGGCGAAGGAGGAAGCGAGGCGTTAAATTGGCAGCGGGGTTGTATGAGTTATAATTTCACGGAGTACCGCATAAATTATTAAACGAGTATGATGTTGTTTAGTCATAATTACCATCAAAAGTTTAGTGATTTATGCAATTAGCGGTAATCAGATCAAATCAATTTAACTTTGGAGGTGTCAGTGGATCTCTCGAAGCACGCTTTCTTTGAGGGAAAGATAATTCCCTTAAGCGAGGCAAAGATTAACATTGCCACGCACGGCTTTTTATATGGGACCGCCGTTTTCGGTGGCATGCGGGCCTATTGGAACGAAGAGAAGAAACGTCTCTTCGTTTTTCGTCCCTTTGACCATTTCCGCCGCTTATTAAATTCAGGGAAAATGATGGCGATGGATATTCCATACGATGAGGAGAGTTTGACACAACTCACGCTGGATATATTGCGGGCGGATGATTGGAAAGAGGATGTTTACCTGCGTCCCACAATTTACAAAGCCGATTTGGGCATCGGTGTGAAACTGCATGAGCTAAAAGATGAATATTGCATGTTCGTCATGAAATATGAAAAATACGTTAAGAATGATACAAACGCGCACGCGACTTTTTCCTCTTGGCGGCGGATAGACGATAATGCCATTCCCGCGCGCGGAAAAGTGGCCGGCGCATATGCAAACTCAGCGTTGATTAAGACCGATGCGAATCGCGCAGGCTTTGATGAAGCGTTGGTACTCGATCAAAACGGTCATGTCTCCGAAGGCTCGGCCATGAATATTTTCATGGTGCGTGACGGTGGGCTGGTCACGCCGCCTGTGACGGATAATATCCTCGAGGGCATTACGCGTCGCTCCATTATTGAATTGGCGCGTAACGAACTTGGAATCCAGGTCGTCGAACGTTCGATTGACCGTACCGAAGTTTTTATTGCAGAAGAAATGTTTATGACGGGTACTGCCGCGCAGGTTGTGGCGGTGACCAGGATTGATCACCGACCAGTCGGCGCGGGGTTGATGGGACCTGTCACCACGAAATTGCGGCTACTTTTCGATGATGTAGTGCGCGCAAAACATCCAAAGTATCAAAATTGGAATTTGGAAGTGAAATAGGGAAAATCGTATAAAGGCAAACAAGTAGACAGGTAAACAAGAAACAAAGTCCGTTGCTTAATAAACAACGGACTTTGTCTTATCACTTCTTACTTTTTTCTTCACCCCAATCTTCTATAATTTCTGAAATTCCAAATCATGGATTCTTCTTAAATTTCACCAGCGCCAGGTTCTTGGAACAATCGTTGAAGGTGTCAATGTAAACATTGTCTGAGAGAGGCAGTCCAGTCTGATCAAGGATTTGAATGTATAACTGTCCTTTGGATGAGATCGGCACAGTCCCCAGGGTAAATTCATAACCAGATTTACCGTATGAAGTGGAAATACCACTAACTTGTATTTCATTCTTGGTTTTGCTATTATAAAAACCTACCAGACGGACGGTGAAATAGAGCATATCCGCATTATTAGTATCCACAATGGTTCCGCCTACACCCTGCCAGTTGCAGGCAAATTCCGGGTGAATGATGGTGCTGTCAATGTACTTGATGGTCGCAGAGAAGGGCGCTTTGGGAGTCTTGGTTGGTAATGGGGTAATAGACGGGGTCACCAGCGAGACAATCGTTGGCGATGGCTGCAAGGTGAAAGTTGGCAACAGCGTGGGCGTTTCAGTTACATTTGCGGGCGTGAGCGTCCACGTTGGCTGTAATTGAATGGCCGTGATGGTAGGCTGGGGAGGTAAATTAAGGTTGGGTGGGGCAGGTGGGAAAGGATTAAAAGCGGAGTTGGGCATCAGGAAGATCGCCACAAAGTACAGGCCAACACATAGCGCAACGATCAAAGTGAACATACTTAACAAATCCCACAACTGAAGGCGGGAGCTTTTCTTTTTACGTGCGCGAGGCTCTTTATAGTTGTAATTGCTCATTATGCTGCTCCGAAAATAATTCTTATATCAAAAGATAGGGATTTCCATGCCAATCTCATGGGGCTAATACAATATCACTATTTGCGCGTTTTTCAACAAGCCAGTTTCTTAAAGCCAGTTCCTGCATGGTCAACAAGGCATCCGGAGATAACGGATGATCACCGCGTTCAAGCGCCATAAAGATATGATAGCCGGCATTGGTTGCAATAATCCCAGAATACATGCCAGCTTGCAAAGCAAAGACGGCCTCGTCAGCGCTTGCATCCAACAGATAACCTCGCGGCACCCAGCCTAATTCGCCAAGTGTGATTGGATCATACAATGCAGCAAGTTCATCAAAATCCGCACCAGCTTTTAACTCTTCCAACGCGGTGCGCGCATCTTCCTCATTATAGGTCAAAATCTGGCGCACGTGGATTTGTTCAACAGTAGTCGGCACATCCGCAATGATTTTGTCACGCATCCAGGCAGATTCAACCGAACGCTTCAATGCGACTTGAAATGACGCATCGTCATAGCCGTAGGCAGACTGCCATGCCGACAAGGCCTGTGCTCCTCCAATATCAGAAGCCAGCGCATCTATTCTGGACTGGAGGTCTGTTTCTGTGAAATCAAAATCCGCTTCCCTTGCGGTTTGGGCCAGTAAAAATTGCGCGATCATATCTTCCAGAACAATCTTATTTGCTGCCTCATCTGAAACAGTGATACCCAGCGCAGCCTGCGCGGATTGATAGCGCGCCAGTTCCGCTTGAAATTCTGCAAGGGTGATGTACTCTCCATTCACAATCGCAACTGAAGGCGGAGGAGTGGCCGTAGGAGGCTCGGGCATGGCAGTTGTCACTTGGGGAGTGGGTGTGTGAGTTGTCCCGAAAGAGGCGCAAGCGCTTAATCCAAAAATGAGGATCAGAATCAATTTAGTCAAAAAGAATTGGGATTTATAAAACATCGTCAAGATTATACCAATACAGGCAGTTGCGTTCGTAACAAAAAGTTCGGGGCAGGTCTCAGACCTGCCCCGAACAAAACCCCTCTCCCATTTGGGAGAGGGGCAGGGGTGAGGCAGGTTTAGTAGTCCATACCACCCATGCCGCCAGGAGGCATGGCAGGAGCCTTATCCTTCTCAGGCATGTCAGTGATGAGCACGTCTGTAGTAAGGATCATCGCGGCAATGGACGCGGCATTTTCGAGAGCGCCGCGCACAACCTTGACGGGGTCAATCACGCCCGCTTTGATCATGTCCACGTATTCGCCGGTCAGCACATTGAAGCCGATGTTCGAGTTCTTCTTCTCAGTGGCGGTGCGGCGCACGGTGTCAATGATGACGGAACCATCTTCGCCAGCATTTGAAGCGAGTTTGCGGATCGGGGCTTCAAGAGCCTTCTTGACAATGTTGATGCCGACTTTGATTTCTTCGTTCTCATCTTCAGCATGTAGCTTGGCGACTTTATCTAGTTTGACAGCGGCGTTGATGAGGGAGATTTCACCACCGGGGACAATTCCTTCTTCAACTGCGGCGCGAGCCGCTGAGAGGGCATCTTCCACGCGGTGCTTCTTTTCCTTCATTTCAGTTTCGGTCGCGG
>DATEDD010000267.1:0-6473 GCA_035286565.1 Anaerolineales bacterium | reverse complement strand
GACTTCGTCGCGCAGTTCCTTATGATGCACAAGTTGCGCGCGGATTTCCTTGTAATGCCCGAAACTGGTGCCGCAATGGATCATGGGGAAGTATCCCGTTTCATACGCGGCGGCGAAGTTGCGTGACATGACAGCGGCTTGTCCCACCGCGTTGGATGCGCCCGAGGCGTAATAGTTCCAGCCCGTGCAGGAGGTCTGGTCTGTGGGGTCGTGATAATCTAAATTGAATTGGCGATGAAGCCAGAGGATGGACGAAGCGTAGCCGGGGATATGTCCGCAGTGACCGCAGGATTTATGATGCCAGGTATGTTCGATAGGAATTTTTTTCATGCGCCCGTACTTGGTCGTAAATTCAACATACGGTTCAGGAACTCTTTGAACAATGATCTCGCCCCTGGCTTCGAGTTCAAACAATTGTTCGTGCATGTCATCGGTCGGCGCGATGGACGCGTCGCGCACGACGGGATGCGATTTTCGTTCAAGGATCTGTTCAACGGTGGTTAAGTCAGTCATTAGGTTTCTCCATTTTCAGCATAGAACCAGTAAAGGTCAAAAGTCGAAGGTCAAAGGTCGGGTCTCGATACGCCCCGACGAACACGGGGCTACTCGACCAACCAATCGCTAATCTCTAATCTCTAATTCTCTTTCTTTTTATCCTTCTTCCAATTCTTCCTGCATGACTTCAGTTAATAAGTCGTATAAACTTTCGTCCAATTCTTTGATGATGTCCATGTTGCCTGATTCAAACCAAATCGTATAAAGTTCGAGCAGTGTTTTGCGATCTGTGCGCCAGGCGACATCCGTGAGTCCGCGGATTGAATCCATGGGAATAGCTTTACGCCAGGCGTGCATGTTTAATGAGAATTCCTGCACCCAGGGACCCCAATCGGGGAAGAAATCGGGTTGGAGCATATCCGGCGAGACCTGGTTGCCTTTGAGCATGACTTTATAGATCACGCGGCTGTAGCCTTGCAATGCGTCTTTTGATTCTTGTAATCCGTTTTTGAGGGAGACTTCACGCAAAATTGTGACCAAGCCCCCAGGGTTATTCTGGCGCGGACAACGTACGCATGCGAAGCATTGCGCGCAGTTCCAAATATCTTCGGTGATGATGTCATAGATACGCTCGACGTCTTCGCGCGCGATTGCCTGAGCAATGACGCGCGGACTGAAATCATAGAAACGCGCGGAGGGGCAGGCTGAGACGCAAATGCCGCACTCGTAACATCCATAAATGAAGTCTTCGTAGCGCACGTCGTTTTTGACTTCGAGGAAAAGGCGTTCCTTATCTTCGTAAGTCGCTTCAGGGTGGCGGTTTTCCGCCTTGCCCGGATTCCAGTTTTCGAGAGTAGTTGGCACGAGCGCCTCCTGGAGAATGTGGTCTCGATACGGCGGCGGTGGTTGAGTAGTCCTGCAAGGACGTATCGAAACCCGCCGCCTACTCGACCACCGTTGTAAACTAAAACGCAATCACCGCGTCCGCGTGGACAGCCATGTCGTTGAATGCTGCACCGCCGATCATCTCGACGCCTTCGATCATGTCGTCCATGGTGTAGCCGTGCAGATCGAGTGAGGGCTGGCAGACAAGCAGACGTACGCCAATATCCAATGCCTGGTCAATAAAATACTTTAGCTCTTTTCCATTGCCGCCCTTGCGTGGAATGATGATCTTATCGCCATTGCCTTTTGCGAGACATTGAGGTCCGTTCATCGTGAAGTAGATGCATACTTCATTGTCCATGGCCGCGCCCGCGGTGGCGAGGAAGAAGGGGGTCGCTGTTCGCTCAGGATCTTTCTCCCCATGAGTCTGCACATACAAAATCTTCTTGGTGTCGGCGTCATTTGTCTTCCACAACATAACTACCCTCCGAGGTGAAGTAGTAAATAGTACATAAGGAAATAAGGAAACAAGTAGACAGGTATTTCCGTGTCTACTTGTTTACCTGTATATATCTCTACAAGCTATACAAACAACTGCACATCCGCATCCGCTGCGTATTCGAGGAACATGGCCGCGCCGCCAATCTCGCATTCATTAATGAAGTCTTCGCGCTTGAAGCCGAAGACATCCATTGTCATTTGGCAGCCGATCATCCGCACGTCCATATCCAGGCATGCCTGGCGCAATTCTTCAACGGAGGCAACGCCTTTGTTCTTAAAGGTCTGCTTCATTAGAGAAGTTGCCACGCTTTCAAAACCAGGCACATTCGCCATAAGTAAATTTGGCATGGACCAGTTAATGTTCTGGAATCCTTCGGGACCGAAAGGCATTTTCATCGGCATGGCTGGGTTGCCTAGCGGTGAAACTGCGGCTGTTAGTTCCGGCTTTAACAACGTCAATCCATAAAAGGTAAAGAAAACGCCTACCTCCCAACCCATCGCACCAGCGGCGCTGGCGAGAATGAACGGGGGGTAGGCCCAGTCAAGAGTTCCTTTGCTGGCGATGAGAGCCAGTCTTTTTGGAGCTGTTGGATCAGATTTTGACATGATATTTCTCCGTTTTAAAGGTGAAAAGATATGACTTATTTCTTTAGCAGGAAGAATACAAATTTACTGTCTTCCGTCATGGAGCGCAGCAATTCATTCCCGGTTTGGCGACTCCACGCTTCCATATCCGGGGGTGCACCGGGGTCAGTGGCGATCATCTTTAAGATCTGCCCCGATTGAAGTTCCTTCATTGCCTTGGATGTCTTCACTACAGGCATGGGACAAAGCATTCCAGAGCAATCCAAAACCAGGTCTTCTTTAATAATTACATCTGTCATAACTGTCTCCTTTGAACTTGAATATGATACCGATTCGACGGGTGGTTGACCATCCCCCTCAAAGGGGGATTTGCCTCCCCCGCGCGGGGGAGGCGGATCAATTATTCGGATATAATCATTTTACAATCTAATGCCAAGTTTGCAAACTTAGGGTTTTTACCCATCATGATTAGAAGCATCAGATCCATTTTTCGCGCCAATCGTATCTTTCTATTCCTTGTCATCTTTCGCTGGGCTTCTTTAATCCCCGCATTGTTAACGTTAAACTACGATAATGGCCAGAGGCTACTATCTCCCTTGATCGTATTGGGCATTGCATTCTTTGCCAACGCGATCGTCTCCATTTTCAATCAGCGCCTCAATCAACTCGTCGTGGAGCACCCTTATGTGATGGGCATTGATCTGCTCTTTTTTGCATTCATGCTCGCGGTCAGCGGTGGATCACACAGCCCGTATTATCTATATGCTCTCAGCCCATTATTGGCGGGAGCATTTTTCTTTCAAATACGCGGCGCCCTGCTTGCCTCCCTCATCTTTACACCGCTTTATTTATTCAGCATTACTTTTCATCCTGCGCAACCATCAGACAGCATTATATTAATGATGCAACTGGCGGGGATATGGCTGTTCCCGATGCTCTTTGCTTACCCATCCACATTGCTCAGAGACATTAATCGCGCGCGCGAAGAATTGACCAGTGCACGTGATGAACTTGCGCAGAAACATGAAAATCTTGAAACCGCTCACCGCCAATTGGAAATTATCCATGACCTGACCGTGCTATTGCAATCCGCACCCGATCTTATCTCAGTGCAGGAACGCGTGCTCGGCGCGGTCACGACCGACCTCGGATTTTCGAAAGCCGTTGTTGCATTGGTTGACCCGGCTCGCGAAGAACTGGGCGGCTGGCTTGTGTATCCCGCCGAAAAATCATTTCCTCATGCTCCAGCGCTTTCATTAAAATCCCAAAATGGCGAAGTCTTTAAGGCGTTGCTCAAACGCAATACTTTTATTACGAATGGCGAAACTCTCGTTCAAAACTCTGACCTCAACAACTGGCTCAATCAAAACAAATGGTTCGTCCTGCCTCTTTATTTGAGGGAACACCCCGTTGGCATCTTACTCGTCAATGAATCTGAACTTACTATTGAACGTGAGAATACCTTGATGACGGTTGCGAATCAGGCCGCTCTTGCGCTTGGTACAACGATCCTGTGCATTGACCGCGCCCGCAGCCTGGCCGTCGAGACCGAGCGCAACCGCATTGCCCGCGACATTCACGATACCGTCGCGCAATCGCTCTTTGGCATTGTCTACTCCCTCGACGCGTGCATCACCATGCTCCCCCAACAAGCGGAAAATGTGAAAAATGAACTTATCGAATTACGGTCATTAGCCAACAGCGCCCACGATGAAGTCCGCCGTTCCATCTTTGATTTGTGGCCCTCCGCTTTGACCATCGAGTTGTTCATGGCAGACCTGACGAACTATGTCAGCAGTTGCTGTCGTCCGCGTTCGTTCAGCATTATCTTTAGCAATAACGGCGATTTCAATTCATTATCATCAGGCATGAGAAGGACAGTCTATCGCATGGCGCAGGAGGCTTTGGCAAATTCTGCGCGGCATTCGGGGGCGCAATCCGCGCGATTATGTTTGACCGCTACAGAGGATGAAGTCTATCTCGTCGTTTCAGATGAAGGCAAAGGCTTCGACCCATCCCTCGCGCTGTCTCGCAGTCAAAATCGTGAGCATTTCGGTTTGCATGGAATCCAGGAGCGCGCCCGCGCCATGGGCGGCGACTGTGAGATCGTTTCTCAACCCAATGCAGGCGCGCGCATCATGGTTAATCTTCCTATAAACGGGAATCATCCCCATGTCTGAATCAATTCGTATCCTTATCGTGGACGACCATGCCGTCGTCCGCAAGGGGTTGGCGATGGTTTTGCGCCTGGAACCCAGCTTCGAGGTCGTAGGTGAAGCGGAAAATGGGCGAGTCGGATTGGAAGCTGCGAAAAAACTAAATCCAGATATCGTCCTCGTTGACCTCGTCATGCCTGAAATGGACGGGCAGGAGATGGCGCTTGCTCTGCGAAAGTCAAATCCAAATATCAAGATTATGATGTTGACAGGAACTGAAGTGGATGACCGTGTCTTTGATTTGGTCGCGGCAGGCGTTGAAGGATATGTGCTGAAAAACATCGAGCCTGGCGAACTCGTGCGCGCCATCCAGGCAGTTGCGCATGGCGAGGCGTATCTACATCCTGATGTAATGAAGAAGGTTGTAAATAAAATGCAACCGCTCCCCGCACCTGCGATTTCGTTGACCGCGCGTGAAATGGAAATACTGGATTGGATGGCGACGCCGAATACTTACAAACAAATTGCAAGTCAATTAAGTATCAGCGAAGAGACCGTGCGAAGCCACGCCAAAAATATTTTGGAAAAAATGAAACAGCCCAACCGCGCGCAGGCGGCGCTGATGGCAATGAAAATGGGCTTGATAAAGCTTTGAACCCTATGTCTTTGCGAGCAGGGCACTTGCTCTTCCCGATGGCGTCACAACCGAAAGCCTGGTCATGCGCGCGCTCCGGCACATTTCGCTGCGTCCGCGCCATACACCGCCTCGATAAACTGATGAAGTTCAACCAGATTGATTACACTGGCGGTGGTGCGTAATTGGCGTTCTCCCCTGGCACCGCCCGCCAGGGCAGGTGTAACGCCTTCCGCCAGAGGGCGCACGCTACGCAGTACGCACGGTTTTTGTGAGCTATTAAATAAGGATGAACAACCATGATTAAACTTGCTCCGTCCATTCTTGCCGCAAATTTTGCCCGCCTCGAATCACATGCCCGCGAAGCCATCTCTGCCGGCGCGGACTGGTTACACGTTGACGTCATGGACGGACACTTCGTCCCCAACATCACCATTGGTCCGCTCATCGTAGAGGCGTTGCGACCCTTGCGCGAAGAGACCGGCGCACTGCTCGATGTGCATTTGATGATCGAAGAGCCAGATCGCTTCCTTGGGGATTTCGTCAAAGCCGGTGCGGACATTATCACCGTGCAAGTGGAAGCCTGCGTTCATTTGCATCGCACGGTTCAACGCATCAAAGAATTGGGAGCAAAGGCGGGCGTCACCCTTAACCCCGCTACTTCTCTTACTACACTCGAAGAAGTTTTGCCCGATGTTGACCTAGCGCTGATCATGTCCGTCAACCCCGGCTTCGGCGGGCAAAGTTACATTCCATCCAGCACAGCCAAAATTAAACGCCTGCGCGCCATGCTGGATTCGATCCATTCCAAAGCCTGGCTCGAAGTGGACGGTGGGATCAAAGCCAGCAACGCCGCTGAAGTCGTACAAGCAGGCGCAACTGTCCTTGTCGCAGGAAGCGCCATATTCGGCGGAAATAAAAGTGTTGGGGAAAATGTGAAGGCGTTGCAAAAGGCAATTGCATAGGCGGCAATTCTCATAACACTTGCGCCGTACGCCACATCGTCCCGATGTCATTCGGGTGGGTGACATGCCTAAAATGTGGCTGTTTGCGTAAGGTCACTATTACAAAAAAACCGCAGTCACTAAGCCTGCGGTTTTGTCTTTTAGTGCCTACCTTCATTACGCATCGATCAACGGGCGCACATAAAGCGCTTTACGCAGTAGGCAACAAGAGATGTACGTGCGTACCTTGGTCGGGTGTACTTTCAATACGGA